>WJLO01000112.1 GCA_014728425.1 Minisyncoccota bacterium
CTTTTAAGCAACCACTCAAGTACTGGCGCAAAGCATGCAATTTTCTCGAGCTGGCGAGAACAAAATTAGCATCTTGAAGCCAAAACTAGTTTGCTTTTTAAGCATTAAAAAGTCTAATTCACTAACCCACCAACTCCATGAGGTTGTTGATAGACAACCAGCAAGCATTGGCGCAAGGAGCACAACTTTCTCAAACCAGTGAGAGCAAAATTAATGTGCTGGAGTCAAATAAAAAAAGGCCAGCTCTTGCTGACCCTTAATTAAAAAACTTTTTAAATCTTTATTGAATTTTGCGTTTAACTAAAGTAGCTGCTCCACCAGTTACTACACTCACCATAGCCACTGCCATGCCAGCAGTATCTAAAGCTGTATCAACTGGCTTATGATAAACCTCAGTAGGTTTGCCTTCTACATAAACCACTTCAATTTCCTCTGGCTGTTGCTCTACTGTCATCTCTTGATCGATGCTTTGCTCTACTCGACATTCCACCTGACCATAAGCACCAGAATTAGAACAATGAACATCAGCTTCGTTAGTGGCGTGTTGTTCTTGAGCAGCCAGCTTAGCACTGGCCGCAGAAAACATAACTGCAGCTAATATTAAAGCTAAAGTGACTTTTAAAATTTTCATATCAACCTTGTGTTGTTTTAATAACTTTTGATATCTTTATTAAGTAAAAATAAATAATACTATAAGATAGCTATTCTGTCAATAATTAAAATTACCAGGCTATTTTTGACTATCTTGAGTTGGATCAATTAACCGAGCATAACGAAAATGCCGGACTGGTGAGTTTAAAAACTTGCAAGTATACATAATTAAATCAGCTCGATAATCAGTAATCTCTTCGCCTTCTTCACCAGCATAAACTTCATAAACCCACTTACGCTGATCAGAGATAACCTCAACTATGTCACCTGGCTCTAACTCTGGCAATTTATTAAATGAATGATATTTCCAATAATCATCTCGGTACCACCAATCCCACCCATAGCGATGGCCAGCAACAATCATTGGCATATCTTGGCTGCCTGGACGACCAAAATCTGGCACCAGCCATAAACCCTTGTCTAAAGCCTCCTTATAATCAGCAGTTGCCTGCAACTGGGTTCTTACCCCAATTTTAGGAATAATCAACCAATCACCTTGAGGTAAGTTTTCATTTTTAGGCGGCAAGTAAGGATCTTTAGAAACGTGATCTGCAACAAAATCTCCACCAAGCACGCTGCCTGCTTCTTGAGCCTTAACCGGCACTACCTGAGGTGGAAAAACTTGATAATACAAATCTGGCGCAAACACACTAACAGCAATAACAACAGCTATTAATGACACTAAGCTTAAAAACACATTTAGAAAAAGTTTAGAGACTTTTTTAACTGAAGTTTCTCCTGGGGCTATTGGTAATGAACGAGTAGCTGTTTTAACTCTAGTTCTAACAGACTGATAAACACCAGGCTGACCTAGTAATACAGCCCTTACTTTAGGAAACTGTAATTGCCAATAATTTGCCGGTGTTGGCGTTTGTTTCATAATATATCAAATTATAGCAAAATATCAGGGAAAATCAATAATTATAGGATAAAAAATATAGAAAAGTATTTTATGGAAGCTCGGTAGCCTGCCCAACAAACCGAACTTCCATAAAGTACTTTTCTACTGATTCATTAAGAGCAAAAAAGATCCATTAAGATAGAATTTACAAAAGATTCTGGCAGTGATAGAGTTGTATCTAATCTAAGTGAACACAGTTTATTGTGTTTACGCAAGGCATTATTATTTGTGTTTTGCCTCGGCGGAACAGCGGTAATACTGCTTTTTTCCACCTAAGTGTGCGGTTTATATCTGCCCAAGATTCTTCTCCGCAAATTTAGGTGGATTTTTTTGTTTTCATACCTTTACTGCACCCCCAAGGGTGCATTTTTGCTTTTAAAGATCTATTAAACACTGATAACCAGAGTATAACTCCAAAACATCAGTTCGTCAACCTATAATTTTAATTAAGGCTATTTTTAAAATATCCTATATTTTTATATTTAAACACTTTATTGAGACAAATTAACAACTTTTCCACATGCTTATTATTGTTCTACATCATTGTGAAAAAATAAACTGTAAAATACCCAAAAACACAGACTTGCTCACTCCAAAACTACTACTATGCTAGTAAAATCAAAACCTCAGCTTTGTAGCACCATTGATGCTAAGCTCATAAGTTATCTTACAGCCCAACAGCTTGGTTTTTCCAAAACAAAACTGCTTTCTGCAGCATTTAAAACAAGGTTTTATTACGCTATACTAATATCATGACACCCCACACTGTGCTTGAGCTGCGTACCAGCCGCGATGCTAAACAAACCCCAGAAGCCATGGCTCAATTATTTGCCAGCCTGCCAGAGCTACAAAACTCTTTACTAGACCGCCTGCTTAAACGCAGCGAGCACTTGAGTTTTGAAATCATTGTGCAAAATCAAACAGTCTTTTTTATGTGCTACTGCCCTACCCGCTTGGTAGAATACTTGCATGGTGCTTTAACTGCTAGCTACCCTCAAGTCTTGATCACTCAATTAAATCACGATCCTTTGATAGAAATCCTTAAATCAGCTCAAGACCTTCACTTAGAAAATCCTTCAACAAGCGCTAGCTCTTTATCTGCTCCTGCCTTAAGCTTGGGCAAGCTGCAACTAGAACAAGCTCAATATCTACCCTTAAAAACCTTTACTGACTTTCAAGACATTGATCCCTTGGCCACCCCTTTAACCACTCTGTCTAAAAGCCAACCACTTGATCAAATCGCTATTCAATTCGTTATTGCCGACCAAGGTCAAAACTGGAAAAACTATGCCCTAAAACAAATCAGTCCTAGCAATCACACTACTGAAGCTAGTCAGCCTCATCCGCAAAAAAACTTAATCGAACAAAAACTAGCAGAACCAGGAGTGCGCACTAGCATCAAACTAGCAGTACGAGCCAAAACTGCTCAACGCAGCCAATTGTTGCTAGAAAGCCTGGCAGCAGCTTTTAACTCAATCTCCAAAAGTAACAGCAACTCCTTGGTTTTGAAAAAAATTTCTTGGTTTAAAACCGATTTTATTAACCAAATGCTTAGCCGCAGCTTCAAACGCAACCCCAGACAGCATCTTAGTATTAATGAGCTAGCCACCCTTTATCATCTACCAAACGAACAACTAGCAGTAATTCCCAACTTGGCTTGGGGTAAAAAACTCCTTGGCGAACCACCTGCCAACTTACCCATTGTTACTCAAGAAATGCCAGCTGACTACAAAGATGAAATCAATGTTTTTGCTGAAACAACTTTTAAAAACCAGCCAGTAAAATATGGTTTATGGCGCCAAGACCGGCGGCGACATGTTTATGTCATTGGTAAAACTGGCACTGGTAAATCAACTCTTTTAGCCAACATGGCCATCAATGATCTGAAAAAGGACGAGGGCTTGTGTGTGGTTGATCCCCATGGCGATCTAGCAGAAACCTTACTTGACTATATTCCTTCTCATCGCATTAATGACGTGGTCTACTTCAACCCCGCTGATCAGCAACGCACTGTTCAGATCAACTTATTTGAAGGCAAGAACTTGGTTCACCGTGAATTAATTGCTTCTGGCATTGTTTCGATTTTTTACAAACTCTATGGCTATTCCTGGGGGCCAAGACTGGAATATATTCTCCGCAATGCTTTGCTCACTTTATTAAAACACCAAAGAGCCAAGCTTTCTGATGTGCTAAATTTATTGACCAATGCTAAATACCGCAGCAAAGTAATTGACAAGCTAGATGACCCAATCCTAAAAAGCTTTTGGGTGGATGAGTTTAACCAAATGAAAGACCGACAACGCATGGAGTCTATTGCTTCGATTCTCAACAAAGTTGGCCAATTTGTTTCTTCTCCCTTAGTAAGAAATGTGGTTAATGCTACCAGTAGTTCTTTTAGCATTGAAGACGTAATGAGTCAGGGTAAAATCTTAATTGCCAATCTATCTCAAGGACGCCTTGGCGAAGACAACGCAACCTTGCTAGGAGCAATGTTAATCACCAAAATTCAGCTGGCAGCCATGAGTAGAGTCAACATGCCAGAAGCAGAACGGCGTGACTTTTATCTTTATGTAGATGAGTTTCAAAATTTTGCTACTCAATCTTTTAATACAATCCTTTCGGAAGCGCGAAAATATCGTCTGAACCTAACTTTGGCTAACCAATATATTGCCCAAATTCCCGAAGAGGTGCAAAAAGCCATCTTTGGCAACTGCGGCAGTATCATTAGCTTTGTGATGGGAGCAGAAGACTCTGCTGTATTTAATCGAGAATATGGGGACAAATACACTCAAGAAGATTTGGTCTCCTTAGGTCGTTATCAAATTATTAATAAACTAAGCATCAACAACATTATCTCTGCTCCATTTCCAGCTCACACCTTGCCTTTGGCTAGTAGCGCCAATCAGAATCGCGAAAAAGTGATTCGAGTCAGTCGTGAACGTTATGCACGGAAGAAAAAATAGTTTGCTAATTAAAAATTGTGGTGATCAGAATAAGCCTTTAATAACTCATCAGCGGTTTGGTGTTGAAGAGCATTTATGTTCCTCTCCAAAATCTAGTTCTCGATTCATCAATCACCTCAATCGTGCCTTTTTTGCTCATTTTTTAACAAACCAAATAGCTCCAGATTAATTTTTTATGATCTTTATAGCTCTTGAGGTGTTAATTTTTTTTCATTTTTACTACTGGAATACTTTTTTTAGGCATAATGTGTGCACAATAACGTACATTATTATCAATTAACAACCTAACTCTTTTAAAACTTGCTTAATTGTTTTATGACTTTGACGCGAGATGATCTTTTTAAAGCCCAGGCGCTTGGCCTCTTTAATACGCTGCTTTAAAAAACTCACAGTTCTTAACTCTCCTAAAAGACCGATTTCTCCAATAAAAACTGTGTTTTTGGGTAGTTTTTTATTTTTAAGTGAACTAGCTACAGCTACTGCGCAACCAAGATCAATAGCTGGTTCTTTAAGTTTAAAGCCGCCAGTAGCACTTAGAAAAACATCCTTGCTGCCCAAAGGCAACTTAGCATGTTTTTGTAATACTGCTGCTAAAACTTGAATTCTTGATAATTCAATACCTCGACCCACTCTTCTGGGCATAGCTAAGTTAGAGTCCACTACCAAAGCCTGGATTTCTGCCAATAACGGCCTGGTGCCCTCCATAGTGCAAACAGTAGCACTACCTGGCACTCCTTGCGTGACCTCATCTAAAAACAACTCACTTGGATTACTAACTTCTGTTAAGCCCAAATCTGTTAAACGAAATACCCCCACCTCATCAGTAGCTCCAAAACGATTCTTCACCGCTCGCAACAACCTTAATTGACCAGTGCGCTCCCCTTCCATCTCCAACACTGTATCTACCATATGTTCTAAAATTTTAGGCCCAGCAATACTGCCCTCTTTAGTAACATGACCAACTAAAAAAGTAGCTATGCCTCTAGGTTTAACTACTTCGATCAATCTTTGAGTACACTCGCGGATTTGACCAACACTACCACTGGCGCCAGTAAGATCGCTGGTGCTCAGGGTTTGAATACTGTCTACTACTAATAAGCTTGGCTGATGTTGCTTAATCAAAGCCAGTAACTGATCCACATCAGTAGTGGTAACTAACAAAAGTTTTTGTCCTATAACTTCTAATAAATCCTGACCCGAAAATTGTTTTGTTTTCTTAGGTTTTTTGTGTTCATTTTTAGCAATTCGCTTGATTCTTAAACTAATCTGTTGAGGACTTTCCTCTCCACAAACATATAAAATTGGCTGTTTATTACTAACAAAGCGTTTTTTAGCTAAAGTTAACTTAAGCACTAATTGAGTTAATAAAGTTGATTTACCAATTCCTGGCTCTCCTCCAATCAAAGCCACTACTCCTGCCACCAAACCACCGCCCAAAACACGGTCTAACTCCCCAATTAAACTAGAAACCCGTTTTTTATCACTGCTAAAGACGTCTTCCTCTGGCAGACTGACTAAAAACTGCTCTAACTCCTTAGGCTTAAACCGAGTGGTCAAGTTTTTGTTGCTTTTACTAGACTGAGCAACTTCTTCTACCAAACTATGCCATTGGCCACAATCATTACACTGACCTTGCCATTTAGGATGACTAGCTCCACACTTTTGACAAACAAACTTTGCTGACATAATTACTCCAATTGACTAACAAACAAGGTGTCGCCACTATATTGCCCAGTCACAGTAACTTGTTGGCCCACATAATGATCAAGCTCAAGATTATAACTTTTGATTTCTTCTGGAGAGCCTCCAGCCTCAGTAATAAAGTATTGGTTACCAGCAGCCGTAATCAAACCAGTTTTAACAGTATTGCCTTGTTTGTCTTCAATATTGCGAGTTTTGCCTGTAGGTGAGATTGTGTCTACTCCTCTGCCAGCAGTCTTCTTAAGCCAAAAAACTCCACCGCCAACCAAGGCAAGTAAAATCACCAAAATGATTAAATACTTCATAAAACCTCCTTAAAAGTTATTGTTGTTTATTAGGTTTTGAACTCAGCTTTAACAGTTATTAGCTAAGTTGCAGCTGAATTAATTAACTTAGTTGTTGATATTTGTGGATTATGCTGATGCACTACTACTACTCTACCACCAAAACGCGCTAAAATCTGCCTCTTTTGAGCTAAGTTTGGTGTATGAGCAGATACTGCCAAAACTTGTGGTTTAAGTTGTTGGATTAATTGCTGATGCTGCTCAGCTTTGTTAAATGCTGCAGGTAAAACAAACACTGCGTCAGCAATTTCTAAGGCTGCTAAATTTTGTTGACGCACCTTAGCAGTATTAATAGGTCGACCAGGTCCTTTAAGTTGGCGCACGCGCTGATCACTTTCTAAGCCAACTATTAAAGCATCGCCAGCAGCTTTGGCTTTTTGCAAAAAATGCCGATGCTCCTGATGAAGCAAATCAAACACTCCTGTAACCAGCACTAAGGTTTGCTGCTGCTGATGAGTTTGGTTAACCAGCTTTTGCAATGATAAAGGCAACTTCATGAGGTTTATTTTAATGCTTTTAAGTTAATTAGCCAAATTTTTAACAAAACTAAGTACCAGTTTATTAAAAATTAATCATTAAAACACTTGAGCATTAATGCTGGCTCTATTTAGCCTTTTTGATTACAAAAAACAACTTACTAACCGACTTCAGCCACCCTTGATAAACAAATCGAGCAGTATTGGCCTGATGTAAAAAGGCTTGACTAATAGTGAGGTGTTCGTGCTGATGGCCAAATCGCCAGCGGCGATAGCCGGCCTGCAAGCTATAAGCCAGATAATTAAACATCAATAAAACCGCAGTGGTTAACCAATTAAAACTAACAACTGAACTTGACTGCTCTTTAGGCCAATGCTCTGCTACTAAATACTGCTTAACCCAAGCATTAGCTTGAAAAAACCGTGCTTGAGTTTGAGCTGGATCATAAATCCACTGAGCCTGAACAACCTCATAGGCCTCATACCAGCCCCGCCGATTTAAAGGTAAACTTAAATCTGCTACTGTAAGCCAAAGATTAAAACACCAAGCTTCTTGATGATCTTTTTGCCAAGGCCAATTTTTTTTACCTTGAAACAAAGCTCCCAATAACACCAACAAACGCACTAACCATAAACAATGATTTTGAGTTACTACTAAAAAATCTAAATCATCGTTAACGGTTTTTAAGTTTTCCATTGCTCCAGACCCAGTTAAAGCCACTGCTTTAACTCCTGGAATTTGACTAATCCAGGCTACAAACCGGCTAATCTCCAACTGTTTTTTTTTAAAAAACCTAGCTCGTTGCTGCCTTAACTGAAAGTTTTGTTCTTGTCCAGCCAAAGCATAGTGGGGTTTTTGCTGCGTGACTAAACCTAGCTTGACTAAGTTTTTTAAAACTTGACTGACCTGAGTTAAACTAACCGCTGTGACAACTTGAGCGGTAGATTTTTGTTGAGGTTGATTTTCTTGGTTTGACTCAAGCTTAACTAACTTCACCAGCCGATCTTTAACTTCCTCAGCCTTAAGAGGAAAACCAAACTGATCGCAGTAAGCCAAAGTTATTAAAACTTGTTCTAGTAGCTTCATGCCTTTATGATACTCAACTTGACAAAAAACCAGAAGTAGGAGAAAATATAAAAAAATTTTAAGAAAGATCCTATGACGAAGCACATTTTTCTAAAAGAATTATTATTATATAATGGCTCTGATAAACCACCAATGACAGTAACAACTGGTCGCCCTCAAGGAAGAAGAGAGCCTGCAATTATATCCAGCTCTGAACGACTAGCGCCTCAAAAAGCAGACACAAGTCATGAGAAAGAAACTGATTAAACCCTCTCTTGCACAAGTTTTCTAATACTCAAAACTTATTGATACTGTCGCGAAACCTGCCTAACACCTTGGTCTAGGGTTACTACTACATCACTGGCTCTTTTACCCTGAAGCATGGCATTAACAGCATCTTCATAATACTTAATAGTATTATCATTAATTCCCTTATCATGAGTGTAAGAACACATGTGCCAGCTTTGCGCCTGAGGTGCATCTGTTAAAAAAGCAGCCACCAGTGCGTCATTCTGCAGCTCACTGGCTAAATCTTGTCGAGAATAAATCTCCCCAAATGACCGAACTTTCTTTTGATTTGAGTATAATTTTTGCATGGTCTCTTTACTGCTTAAAAACTGCAGCAAGCGCCAAGCCATAGCTTTATTTTCACTTTTATTACTCACTCCCTCTGCCCAATAACTAGCCCAAGCAACCTCACTCCCACTTAACTTAGGAACTGGAGCAATGCCAAAATCTAAATCTGGATTCATGGCTTTGACCTCATGAGCTCGCCAAGAAGGAGCAAACATCATTGCCACTTCTCCTCTGGCAAAAGCTACAGTAGAATTTGGCAAAGTTTCACTCCAAACTTGGTCAGTTAAAACAAAATTAACATAAAAGGTTAAGGCATCTTGGACTTCTTTACTAGTAGGCTTAGCTGGATTACCGCCATTTTGCAAAATCAACAAGGCCAAAATGTCAGCAAAATGCTCTACATTACTAGCATTGCCAATAGCTAATCCAGCTCGTTGGATGTCATTAGTAGAGTTCCGCTTAGCTGGCACAGTTAAATCTGCAGCCAACTGTCGCAACTCTGTCCAAGTTTTAGGATATTGTTTGTTAGCGGTTTTTAAAATCTCTTTATTATAATAAAGAGCTAAACCATCATACATTAAAGGAATGCCCACTATCTGCCCACCTGCTTGAAGTTGCTCTGCAGCAACTGGATAAAAAATCTTTTTATAATCAGCTACTGTCATAACGCTTGTAGGCATAGGTTCTAGTTCATTAGTTAGCATTGGCACCCAGGTGGCATGGTAACGAAACAAATCTGGACCATTGCCAGAGGCAATAGCGGTTTGCAAACGTTCACGATAATCACGATGAGATTGTTTGCGATAATCTACCTTAACTCCAGGATTTTCTTGCTCAAATTCTTGAAAAACCTCAGCCAAAACTTCAGAAGGCTCCCATAATCCCCAATAGGTTAAAGTGATTTGCTTGCCAGTTTGTCCGCCGGCTGACTCAACGCCGGACTTACTTGATTTGCTAGAACCAACAGACTGAGTGTCCTTGTTGCCCAAAATTTTCCAGCCAGCAAACACCAACACCCCTATTAACACTACTGCTCCTAAAACCAATGGTAAAAACCGCAATGGGGATTTTTTTACCTGAGCAAACTTAGCACTCATGCCACTTTTCTTAGGACTGGTAAGCTGAGGTGATTGAGGTGGTTGCCTGCCAGCAACTTGATTAGCTCTGCCGCCCGAGTTAGTTGGAGGAGCATTATTGCCGCCAGCACCACTAGCTTGAGCGCCAGTCTGACCTGCCGAGCGCATTGGCGGTTGGCTGGCCACCCCTCCTGACTGAGCTATTGGCACTTTTGGTTGTTGACCAGCTACTGACCCAGGTTGACCCGGAGATGCTCCTAAAGGCCTAGCTCCAGGAATGCTTGGCAAGGTGGTTTTACTAGGCGACTGCTGAGGAATAGGCGCAGTAATTCGGCCAGGGACTGCTCCCGGCTTAGGTAAGTTGCCAGATCCAGTTGGTGGAGTAAGGGGTCGAGCTGCTGGGCCTCCCCCAGTATTAGGAGCACTACCACCAGGGGCTTGTTGCGACAAGCCTGCTGGCACTTTGGTTGATTGAGCTGAATTTGGTTGAGACTGAGCTTGCTGAACAGGTTGAGCTTTAACCTGCTGCCCCGGTTTTAAAGGCTGAGGCTTGCTGTTACTAGCCGATTGATTTTGCGCTGGTTTTTGTGGCTTAGGCAGTGAAGAGTTAGGCATGCTAAAATTACTAATGGCAACTACTAATCTGTCTGACAGCTTATAAACTTAATTGCCAGATCAGCTAGTCTAAGTATTATAATTTATAAATACTATGTTAATTAATATTAAAA
>WJLO01000113.1 GCA_014728425.1 Minisyncoccota bacterium
AAGTTCCTGAGACGGAAAATGTTATTTTAGGTGTTGCTCCAGGGATTATCGATTGGAAACTCCCTAATGATTTTTTAGATAAGATTAAAAATTTAAAAGGGATTAGCACTCTTTCGGCATGGGTACATTATATTGATTTAGATTATTGCAAAAAAAGAAATATTGTAGTCACTAATACTCCAGCGGCTAACTCACAATCTGTTGCAGAATATGCTATTTGGATGATGTTTTCTTTAGCAAAGAAGTTACCACTTCAGGTTAGCGATGGTTTTAAAACAAAAACTGACCAAAATCATAAACAAATCGAAATTGTAGGTAAAACTATGGCGGTATTTGGTTTAGGAAACATTGGCAGTAGGATAGCAAAGATGGGAAAAGGATTAGGGATGAATGTTATTTATTGGAGCCCTAAGACAAAAAGTAAAGATTACCAATATAAAGATTTTGATGATGCTTTGCGAGAAGCTGACTTTATTTTCAATTGTGTTGAAACATATGAAGGAACAAAAGATCTATTCGATCAGGATAAGTTGTCTCAAATGAGAAAAACTGCTTACTTTATAAGCGTGCTTGGTGGAATGGGATGGGGACCTGAAGATAACGATTATCTAGTAAAGGCTGTAAATGAGGGTAAACTTGCCGGTTTTGCTGTAGAAGCAGAACATGAAGCTAAGTATAAAGTCCCAGCTATTAAAAGGGGTGCTAATATTTTCATTCCTGGAGGATATGCATACTTTACTCATGAGGCCGAGAAACTTTCTTTACAAAAATGGGTTGAAGCGATTACTGGCATTACTAAAGGAAACTTTAAATATAGAGTTATTTGAAATGAGCAACACTTAGGTGTTTTTTAGGATTTGTATTTGTACAATAATGTCACGGGTAAGAAGTTCTCGTAGAATTATTTTTAGCTGAGCATCGATTGGTAGCTCAGGATGGCTTTCTAGATACTCTTTGATATAGTCATCCAGGCCAAATAAGCAAAGCTTGGCGTCGCTAACGCGCTGTAGGTTCGAGTAGTTTATCGTTACCCGCTCATAAATTGACAGAAAGTTACATAAAATGACACAAACATTGCTTCAGACATATAAACAACCCAACCACTGGAAAGATGGAGACAAATTAGAAAAAACTGAAGTTGTAGGAAAAGAAGAAGCGCATGAAAGAGGCTTGTTACATCTTTCTGCTCACCTGCTTATTATTGACTCTCAAAATCGAATTCTCTCTCGGAAAAGAAAATCAGATGATTTTAGATATGCAGATTTATGGACTAGCACCGTTGGAACCCATGTTTTGATAGAAAATGATTATTTGTCGACCCTTCAAGAGTTACTACCAATTCACAAACCTTTAGAATTTATTGGCGAGTTTAGAGTTCATGATGATTGGGAAAATGAAATTAATGGCCTTTATATTATGAGAGCTAATGAAGAGGATTTGTCTCAAGCGTTTTTAAACGATAAGAAGTTTTTTCCCAAAGAAGAATTAAACAACTTAGTTCAACGCAATAAAACAACTCCGCATTTAAAGGGAGGACTTGAATTAATAATGTTAAAAGTTTTTAAAACTGATAATGCCTAAATGTTCTTTAAGAACTTGTAACTGTAAAACCAGAACTGGTTTGATATAGTCGTCCAGATCAAATGAGTTCGAGCAGTTTATCGTTGCCCGCTCACTGTGTTCTTTTAAAGTCTAGGCGTAGGAGAATAAAGTGACAGAAATTAACACTGATCTACACTAAATAATACAAATTATATCAAAGGTTATGAAACAGAAAAATAGAATCATCGTTTCAGCAATTTTAATTTCAAGTAACAATAAAATTCTTCTAGGTAGAGTTAGAGAAGGTGGTGTCTATCCAGATTGTTGGCACATTCCTGGTGGAGGCGTTGATGAGGGTGAGGATCAGAGGACTGCTTTAATCAGAGAGGTTTTGGAAGAAGTGGGGATAGATATTAAAGACATGCCAATTAAACTTTTATCAGACACTGATGCAGGTGAAGCGGTGAAGATTGATAAAGACACTGGCGAGAAAATGCTAATTAAGATGCAATTTAATGTTTATCAAGTAGGTCTAGAAGAAAAATCAGAAGATATTATTGTGTCACTTGGTGACGACCTGAGAGAATATGAATGGGTTGCAAAAAATCAGCTTAGTGAGTATAAGCATACTCCTCCCTCTCAAAAGTTATTTGAAAAGTTGGACTGGTTATAATTTCTGAAATTTTTAATATTGAGATGTTCTTTGAGAGTGCCTAACTGTGTGATTAAGTCATGGGTGACTAACTCTCGTAAAATGATTTTTAAATGAACATTGATTGACAGCTCAGAATGGCTTTATCCTAGATTTAGATCAAGAATTAAAACGTGTCGGTGTTCCAGATGATAAAATTTATGTTAATTCAAAGTATTTTTTTAGTAATATAACTTTGGCGAGGTTTAATACTAAACCTTCAAAAGAATTTAAAGAAAAATTAGTAAATTTATCAAAAAATTTACCATTTAAACCACACTTGGTTGACTCAGTAACTTTGTTAACTGGTAATGCAGTCCTAAAAAAAAGAAAAATCATTGGTACTTGGAAATTAAAATAATACTTATTGACTCAAACTATCTTTATCTACTATATTGCAGGTATCATCAGTTAGCTGCCCTAGAAAGGAACCTTGTGAGAAAATTTCTGGCAGTAGTGATGATAATGCTGGGTCTGATGGCAGTTAAAACTACTGCTGCTCAGGCAGCAGCGCATGTTTGGGCCAATAAGGGCTCACAAACTGGAACAGTTAATGTGGGCTGGGTTTATCGCGGCAGCAGTTGTCACGTACGTTACACTGAAGCTGATCAGCAAATGTACAAGTATGATACTGTGACCAACTGTGACAGTGGTCAATTAACCATTGGTCATTTAACTGCTGGTGTAAAGTATCGCTTTGTGGTTAGTCAGGATGGCACTCATTGGTCAGCTCCGGTTTATGCTTATGCCACTGGCAGTACTCAGGCAGCTCAGGCTGCTGTAGTAAAACATCAGCCAGTAGTGAAAGCAGAGCAGCGACCTACTCACGAAGAATTGCCAGCCGATAACTTTAGAGCTCAAAGCTATCGAGACTGCAGTCATCAAGGCAGCATGGACACAGCTGGTCCCTTAAACCATGATGAACGCAAAACTGGTAAATGTGGTACAGGAGTGACTAATGTTCGCACTGTAAGTGGTCCTCACACTGGTGAGATCACTGTTTATTGGACTCCTAGTGAAGTGAGCGATGGCCAATATCACCTAATTTACGGCACTGAATCTGGAGTGTACACCATGGGTGCTTTAAACATTGGTGGTTCAAGCAATTCATTTACAGTTCGTGGTTTGAACCCTGGTCAACGCTATTACTTTAAGCTAGTTCCAGTTAATCAGAATCGAGCTGGTTATAGTTGGGAAGTTTCTGATGTAGCATCTTAAAGATCTTAATAAAGATCTGCTTGCAGCTGCAGTCAAGCCCCCTTAAAATAAGGGGGCTTGGGTTTTTAACACAGGTAAACTATTAATTCAAGCCAAGATAGCTCAGTTGGCTAGAGCATCGGTGTCGTAAACCGAGGGTCGTGGGTTCGAGTCCCACTCTTGGCTCTTATATGATAAACTTGTTGGGCCGCTTAATTATAAGTTAGCAAAGCTGCAAACTTGGCATTCTTAATATTAAGTTGATAAAATAACTATTGTTGCAACAAGCTTAATAATTTAATTTTATGACTAGACGTAAACGCTTAGTAAGCTCTCGCCTGGCTAAAAGAGAGCAAAAAAAACTAACCAAACAAACTATTGTGATGTTGCTAACAGCTATAGCAATTTTCATTTTGTTTGTTTTTGTAGTGATGCCAGGCGTAGTTAAATTGTTTTTCAATATTTTAGACTCTGGCAATGCTTTTGAGCCTGGTGATGATATTCCTCCGCAAGTACCAGTATTGCAAGCACCAGTTACTGCTACCTATAGTGCTAGTTTAAACCTTACTGGCTATGGTGAGCCCAGGAGTGAGGTAGTGTTTGTTTTAAATGGAAGTGAAGTTGGTGATGTTCAAACTGATGATCAGGGTCAGTTTGATTATGATCTCGATCTCGATCAAGGCCAAAATGACCTAGTTGTTTATGGTGTAGATGCAGCAGGTAATGAATCTGCTCAGACTAGAAACTATCAGATTCTGATGGATCAAGAGCCTCCAGTTATTGAACTAGAACAACCTCAAGACGGTGCTGAAATCGAGCTTAAGAAAAATCAAATTATTACTATTAAAGGCAAAACAGAGCCTTATGCCAAGGTTTATATTAATGGTCGATTAACCACTGCTGGTAGTGATGGCAGTTTTAATTCTCGTTATCAACTTCACGAAGGAGAAAACAAGCTAGAGTTTAAAGCCATTGATAAAGCTGGTAATCAAACTCGGACTACTATTACTGTGAAGTTTCGCTATTAAGAATTGTTTTTGGACTAACGAGCCAATTGCTGAATTAATGATGAATGGCAGTTTTGTGGCAGAGTTAGAAAAAACAGTGATTGGTTAAAGAATGTTATTACTGCCCTGCCAACAGCATTAACAAGACAAACGGTTGCAATAGGGTGTTATTAAACATACTGTGTAGGAGGGTAACTGTTAAAGCAATGGCAAAGTTTGGTTTTTTTTGAAACACTCCCCTAGTCCATTTAACAGTTAATAAACTAAGCAAAACCAGACCAATCAAACCAGTTCCCTGAATAATTAAGATTAACAAGTTGTCTGGCAATTGAGCATGATCAGCTATTGTTTTGGTTGATGGTGGTTGATTAAGCTGATTAGTGTTGAATAAACCTTGGCCAATCAACCATTGTCTAGTAGTTAAACTTTGCAGAGTTTGACTATTACTGGCATAGCGAGCTTTAATACTTGAGGTTCGCTGAAGTCGCACTCCTTCGCCAGTGGGCTTAGGGGCTAAACCAATAGTAATTAATAAAATCAAACCAAAAGCCAGGCTTTTTCTAAAATCAATTAATTTAGTAATAGTTAACAATAACAAAGCTAAGGCAAAACTAAGATAGCTAGCGCGAGACAAGGTTAGCCCTAAGCCAATAGTGAGTAAGCTTAACATTATTGTTTGCGCTGATTGCCAGGCTCGGGGTAGTTTGCGTTGGTGTAAATAAATAAAAGTGATTACTAAAATCATCCCAGTAAAGTTAGGATCAAACTGAGTGCTGATTAATCGATAATAATGATCATCCCAACCCAAAATTGCTAAAAATCTAGTGTCTGGTAAAAACAAATATTGTAGTAATCCAAGTAATAAGGTTAATAGGCCAAATATTAACCAGCCAAGTTGGGTAGCATTAAGCTGAAATTTTTTAAAAGTGATTGATAATTGTAAAGTTTTTAGCCAGGCAATAAACAGCAGATAAAAACTTAAACGAGCTAAATACAGCCAAGCAGTCAGGCTTACTTGATAAAATATTTGATTAATGACTAAACCAAAAGCTAACCAAATTAACCAGCTTTGTTCAAGCTTGCCCAAACTAGTAAACCAGGTTTTAAGTTTGTTAATAAATTTGGTGCGTATCTGCTGTTGACTTAAACCTAACAACAACCAGCCAATCATCACTAATTCATGAACATAAACTGCTATGTTATTGGTGAGTTGCCAGCGTTGTAGTTGGCCTAAACTTAGAACACCAATCAATAAAGCTAGTAAGCTTAGCTTAAGTTGCTGAGGGTGATTTTTTAAGTTCATATAAATAAATTCTGACCATTAATGAATGTAAGCTCATCATAGTGGCATAAACCAAACCTCGCCAACGGTCTCGAAAACCTTGTTTGATAAAAAAATTATTAATAAACTTGGCTGGTGGATAAGTCAGTAGTTGCCAGATTAGTTTGCTCTTACTAAAGTTTTCCTTTGTTAGCTCTTGAGCTTTGAGTTTGGCATAATAAGTGATTTTTTGCCAGAAATCAGCTAAAGATTGATGAGCATAATGCCAAAGCTGGAGGTTACTGGTTTGTACTAAACCTTTAACAACTGCTTGTTCATGAACCTGGTACTGAAAGTGAGCAGCTTGCTTTTTCATTAAACGGATCAAATGCTGCTGATAAGCTTCTCCAGCTGTTAAGGCTTGATTCAGAAAGACATCAGTGCGTTTTAAGGTATAGGCCTGCACGTCTGGGTTTGTTAGTAAGGTCTTTAGTTGGGCTATTGATTGAGCATCAATGATTTCATCACTATCTAAAAACAATACCCAGTTATGCTGAGCTTGTTTAAGAGCCTGATTGCGCACTTGGGCAAAATCACTAATGGGCTGTGTGGGTTTGACTATTAAAACTTCTTGAGCAAACTGAGCGCTTTTTTGGGCTTGGTAAAAACGCTGATCTTGTCGGTGGGTAATAATGATCACGCTTAAAGGTAGTTTTGACTGAGGTTTAGGGCACATAATAAATCTCTAAAGTTTTTAACTGAGCTTTTTGTACTAAAGGCAAGTTTAAAAAACGTAGTCTAGGTTGTTGATGAAGTTTTTCAAGATAAAACAGCTGGCCGCCTAAACGATTTTCTTGATAGCCTTGAGCAAGAGCAAGTAGACGCAAGTTGTCAAAAAAACTGGCAAATTTGCCACGCTGCTGAGTAGTTTTAAACTGAAAGTTGCCTTGGCTTTGTTTAACAATGAACTCTACAGCAGCTTGTTGTTCTGCTACTGAAGGGCCATAACTAAAATCTTGGTAATTACTAACAAAGAAGTTGTGTTTAAAGATGCTATAAATATTAATTAAACCAACTGTGCTTACTAAGGCTAAGCCAGCATACCAGGACGGCTTTTGCCATTGGCTTAATACATAAGCAATTGGCAATAGCAACAAGATAATATAGGCAGGAAAATATGGCTCAGAAGGGGCGCCGTGTAGCAAATAACCAAAGCTTAAGATTACAGTAGCTATACTAGTC
>WJLO01000114.1 GCA_014728425.1 Minisyncoccota bacterium
AGCTTGACCTTTAGCTTTAGCCTGAAAAACAATGTCCACTTGCTCAAATTGATCAGTATAATCATCAATCAAATTAATTAAGCTTTTATCCTTGGCATTGATCACCAGCACCACTTTGGTAAAACCAGCTCGTCGGCAAGCAGCCAAAGTCCAGCAAATGATTGGTTGGCCTAAAATCGTGATTGTTGATTTATGTCCTGATTGACCATAAGGGTAAAATCGGCTTGATTGACCAGCTGCTAAAACCACCACTTGCTTGACCTTTTTCATTTTCCCTTTACTAATTGACTGATTACTCGAGCAATCTTTTTACCGTCATGCCTTAATAAACTCCGCGCAACTTGGTCATGCTTGACTTGACTGACTTTCACGGCTGATAAAAAATCACCTCTGATGACTTCTGTGTCTTTGGTTGAAACTAAATCATCAATTACCGGGTATTCTTTTTGTTTGGCATAAGCTTGCAAAATGGACTTGGGGATATGATTGTCATTGACGATTACTATATCTGGCCGACGCTGACAATATTTGACAACTTCATCAAGGTGAGCTTGAGCAGTCATTTCATGAGTCTGACTGTAATGAGTCATTAGGTTTACCACATAAACAAATTTCGCTTTTGAACTCTGCAAAGCTGGTTTAAAACCTCTCACTAAAGTATTTGGCAACAAGCTAGCATAAAGATCACCAGGACCTAAAACAATCAGATCAGCGGTCTTGATTGACTTAGCTGCCTGCTGATAAATTTGAGCATGAGGTGAAATCTTCACCCGGATGATTTTCTGACCTCCTAGTTTGGGGTCGTCGAGTAAATGTTCGCCAATGCGAACCGTCCCATCGGCATATTCAGTGACTAATTGGACTGCTTTTTCTGTGATTGGATAAACCTGCCCATTAATTCTAAAGACTTGTGAGGCCACCTCAATCGCTTTACCAGGAGAAGCATATAAATCTTCTAAAGCGGTCAAAATCAAGTTACCTAAGTTATGACCTTTTAGACCACTGCCTTTGGCAAAACGATACAATAAAACTTTTCTAATCTCTTGTTCTAACTCTCCATGAGCCAAAGCTGCTAAACACTGGCGCAAGTCACCCACAGGCAAAAAGCCGAACTCATCCCGCAGCCGCCCGGTTGAGCCACCTGAATCAGACACGGCTACAATTGCGGTTAAATCATTTTTACCCAAAGCCTTGAGACCAGTCAACACTACTGAAGTACCAGTACCACCGCCAATTACCACCACTTTAGGTTTTTTTGCCATTATGTAGCAAGTATAGCAAAGAAAAAAAGAAAACACTACTTATCAACTGTGATCAACCCGGCTAATCCAGCCCAATTAAATAAGTCCTGCTTAGAATTAATGACACCATCCTTGATTGCAATACTTAAGGGGTAAAGCAACTCAGGCCTTTCCTCACACAGCTGACACAAAAGTTCTCTCATACCAGGGTGAGTAAAAAAAATTTGACAAATAACATCAACCTGTTCTGCATCAAGCGTATAAGGCAAGCTATTAATTACCCTTTTTAAGGACATCATGGCTAAATCTAACTCAGTCACCTCGCTCCTTTAGCTGCTGCTAACTTAGCTAGTTTTATTCAAACAACTTTGTTAAAGAATCACCTGATTAATTTAATGATTACCTTTATCAACTCCAACCCCGGAGTAACATCGCATCTACTACTCTTTGAACCGCACTCATATAAGTTGCCAGTCGGCCATCAACCTGATGTTTATCCTTTAATTCCCACATGGTTTCAAAGGCTTGCTCCATTAAAGGTTTAAGCTTGCTGACTACTTCATCGCGGGACCAATAATATCCTTGGAGGTTCTGCACCCACTCAAAGTAAGAAGTGGTCACCCCGCCAGCATTGGCCAATACATCTGGAATTAACACCACTTCCTGTTTTGCCAAAATTTGATCAGCCTCAGGTGTAACCGGACCATTAGCTAACTCTAAAATAGCTTTAGCCTTTATTTTAGCAGCATTAGTTTTAGTAATGACGTTTTCTAAAGCCGCTGGAACCAAAATATCTACTTCTAGCTCTAATAACTGTTGGTTGCTCACAGCTTGACCGTTCTCTAAATCACAGTGATCACGAGAACAGCGGCAGTCACTAACTTTACCTTTGTTTTGCTTGCACTGCAGGGTTTTAACTGGATCTAACCCAGTGGGTACATAAACCCCACCTTTAGAATCTGAGACCGCAACTACTTTATAACCCAACTGATCTGCATGTTTAGCAAACCAATAGCCCACATTGCCAAAGCCTTGTATAGCAATAGTGACATCTTTTTTGCGCTTATAGCCTAGTTTTTTCACTAACTTTTCCAATACAAACACTCCACCCAGACCAGTGGCTTCTTCTCGACCCTGTGAGCCGCCTAAGGCTAAAGGTTTGCCAGTAAAAGTGGCCAAGGGGTTTTCTGAAACCGATTGACCAACCTGCTGATATTCATCTACCATCCAGGCCATGATTTGAGAATTAGTGTTTACATCTGGAGCTGGCACGTCCTGCCAAGGACCAATCTCTGCTGCTAGCCAGCGAGCATAAGCCCGACTTAAACGCTCTAACTCAGTTTGACTTAATTGGCTAGGATCAACCACTATCCCACCTTTACCGCCGCCATAAGGAATGCCAGTCACTGCACATTTCCAAGTCATCCAAGTTGCCAAAGCTTTAACCTCTTCAACCGTCACCTGGGGATGAAATCGGATCCCGCCTTTGTATGGACCACGGGCATTATTATGCTGAGCCCGATAAGCAGCAAATTTTTTGGTCTTACCATTATCTAGCTTTACTGCTAACTCTGTTTGGTGAAACTGCTGCGGTTTTTTTAACTGATCAATAATCGAAGAAAATCTCGGTTCATCTTGATACTGCTGGGTTAATAACTGAGCAACTTGTTCCAGTTGCTTAATGGCGTTGTCATGAGGATTCATGAGCACTCCTTTCACTCACTAAAAAGCCAAACTTTATTTTTTTAGCTTTTTAGTAATTAATAATCTAGTGACTTTCTAGCCAGCGTTCGGCATCAAGGGCAGCAGTACAACCTTGGCCAGCTGCAGTCACGGCTTGTTTATAACGAACATCCACTACATCTCCGGCTGCAAAAACTCCTGATTGAGAAGTCATGCTAGGAAAAGTTACTAGACCCTGATCATCCAGGGCTTGCTGAGCTTGAGTCACACCAGCAACAGTTAAGCTCTGCCTGGTAACCACATAGCCTTTTTGATCAATTTGCAACTGATCATTAAACAAATCACTCACTGGACGATGGCCAATAGCCAAAAACACGCCATCTGCTGCAAACTCTTGAAGCTCTCCATTAACATCTACCTTGATTTTTTCAACCTTATCTTGACCAATCACTTCTTTGAGATTACTATGCCAAAGCACTTTAATGTTGTTATTGTTCAATACTCGATCTTGCATAATCTTGCTAGCACGAAATTGATCACGACGATGAATCACTGTCACTTGATCAGTAAACTTACTCAAGGCTAAGGTGTCTTCCATCGCACTATCGCCACCACCAATCACAAAAACCTTTTTATCTCGATAAAAAGCAGCATCACAAACCGCACAAGTACTCACTCCCTTGCCAATTAACTCTTGTTCACCGGGAATACCAAGCATGATTGACACTGCTCCAGTAGCAATAATTACTGCTTTAGCCTGGTAACTTGGCTGTTGTTGTTTAACCTGCTTGCTTAGTTGTTGAATGGCTGCAGAGTCACCTTGTTTAAAAACTTCTGGATTAGTGCCTTCAGGAAAATTAGTCCAGATTTTAAAAGGAGCTTGACTAAGATCAACACCAGTCACGGTTTGATCTTTAATCTGAGCGCCAAAACGAGCAGCTTGTTGACGCATGGCCATCATTAATTTTGGACCTTGTTCGCCTTGTACAAAACCAGGAAAGTTTTCTACTAAAGTGGTATACATTAACTGTCCACCACTTTCAATGCCAGTAAACACCACTGGTGCCAACTGAGCTCGGGCCGCATATAAAGCAGCTGTATATCCAGCTGGACCAGAGCCAATAATCACTAAGTTGCTTTCTTGCATGAGTTTAAGCTAAAGTCTCTTCAATTAACTGGCGATAACCCTCCTCACCAGGAAAGCCAGTTTTTTTAGCAACTTCTTTAACCTCATTATCTTGCTTTTTAAAAACAATCACTGTTGGAATGCTAACCACCCCATATTTTTGCGCAGTTTGCTGATTTTGATCAACGTCAAGTTTAGCAATGGTAATCTTGTCCCGATACTCATCAGCTAGTTTATCAACAACTGGAGCAGCCATTTGGCAAGGCCCACACCAATCAGCATAAAAATCAACAAATACTGGTTGGTCGCTGTTGGCTAAAGTGTCTTGAAAATTGTCATCGGTCAGCTGAGTTGCTGGCATAAAATACTCCTTTATTAATTTACTAATATTTAAATAATTCTGTTAAGATCGCTGATAGCTCTTGTTCACGCTGCTCGCGAGAACAACGACTGGCTTCACTAGTTAATAAATCCTTAGCCACTCGGCCTAATGAGTTACGAGCAGCAATCACTTGATGCACAATATCTAAACAGGCTCTTTCATTATCATACATTTTAATCACCCCATCAACTTGACCACGAATCCGCTTGAGTTGTTTGAGAATATTATCTGAAGATGAGTTTGAGTTCATAGTTATTAATATACCCTAGGGGGGTATAATTGTCAAGTTGATTTTATAACTCCTTTAATTGTTGTTGCCGCTCAACAATCTGTTGCATTAGTTCAGTAATCTGTTGTTCTACTGCCTGGGTTTTATTTAACTGGCTGTCTAAAGCTTGAATTTGCTTGTTTAACTGGGCAATCTGTTGCTGAATCATTAATTTTCTAAACTCTTGATAAGCTTTTAGCCACTCCTGATTTAAATCTAAGCTTTCTAGCATTGCCAAGTACTTTGGTTGTAAATACCAATTAAATAACTGTTCTTTTAGGTCTTCAGGCAAGGATTGTGCAAATTTTTTCAACTCAAAGTCTGGCTTAAACTCTACTAATGATTTAATAACCTGATTGGCTCCCAAAACATCAAGATCAAACTCTACTAACTGTTGAGCCCGGTTTTTAACCTTATAGCCTTGGCTTCTTAATAACAAAAACAATAAATAATGTGCTAACTCTTGTAAACGACTAGGTTGCTCTGACTCAGCTACCAACTGAGAATGTTTTTGTGACCGAGATTTAACTTGCTGCTTTTCACTAATAGTGCGCAGGTCTTGTTTAACTAAATCTTTTTTAACATTAATAGCCTGGGCCAGCTTACTTACATAAAAATCTTTTTCTACTTCATGAGGAATCTGGTTAAAAACCACAGCCAAGTCTTGCAGAATTCTTTTTTTGCCTTCAGCAGTATTTGCATTATGGTTTTTTAAAGCCACATCAAGCAAAAATTGATAAACAGCCACTGCTTGTTTGGCAGTTTCACGCCAAAGTTTAGGATCCTGACGAGCTAATTCATCAACATCTTTAACTGACTGACCTTGAACCTTAACTTGACTAAGGTCAATAACTTTGAGCTCTAACTGGGTTTGGTTAATAACCTTAATAGCTCTTTTAGTAGCAGCAATGCCAGCTTCATCAGTGTCTAAACACAAACTTACTTGCTTAACCACTCGAGCTAATAACTTAGCCTGCTGTTCAGTTAAAGCAGAACCTTTAATAGCCACAATATGAGATACATGAGCTTGATCAGAACTAATTACATCAAACTCACCTTCAGCAACAATAACTTCACCTTGCTTTTTAAGTTGTTGCAACAGCTCTTTATAACCATAAAGCAGTTGAGATTTATGATAAAGCAGAGTTTCTGGAGTGTTAATATACTTAGCTTGTTTAGCTTGTTGCTGCAACAACCGACCAGAAAAACCCACTACTTGACCACGATGGTTTTTTAAAGGAAACATGATCCGAGCCCGAAACCGGTCATAAAAACGACCCTTGCTTGATCGAATCACCAAACCAGTTTTTAATAAATCATCTAAGGAAAACTTTTTCTTTTGATAGAGATATTTAATCAGACCGTCCCAATCTGGCAAAGCATAGCCAAGTTTAAAAAGCTTGATAGACTGTTGGGAAACACCTCTTTTTTTCAAATAATTGCGACCGGGTTGACCAGTAGGATGCTTGGTAAGTAAAAAATGATAATATTCCTGAGCTAGATTAAGAATGGTTAAGAGTTGTTCCCGAAGGTGATCATCTTGACTACGCTGATAGTCTTTCAGCTGAATTCCAGCCTGGTCGGCCAAGTATTTTAAAGCCTCATAAAAACTCATGGCTTCATATTGTTGTAAAAACTCAATAACATCACCACTAACACCACAGCCAAAGCATTTATAGCGCTGAAGTTGCTCATTAACAAAAAAAGAAGGCGTTTTTTCATTATGAAAAGGACACAGTCCTTTAAAACTGGCCCCTGCTTGTTTTAGGGCCAGCCGTTCCCCAATAACTTCAATAATGTTATTGGCGTCTTTAAGTTGTTGGATTTGGGACATGCTCGAGTTTGTTATATAATATATATTATAATCTCGATTTGCTAATAATCTCTTGCAGTCAACTAACTCAAGATTGATGTTAGAACCGAGATTAGTGTAGAGTTAGCTTAACAAGAGCTTGTTGACTAATTCTAACATCTTTTTCGGGATTTATTTTATTAAATATCGTCATCAGGCTGCAAACCTTCAAGCACCTCAAGATTGAAGCAGTCTAAAAATTAACTATGAAGAAAAAATCTACTAAAAAAAACAAAAGAAGCAAAAAAAATCAACTTTATTCCACGCCTTTTAATAGCTATTTTCGTAAACTTGACGAGATTGATAAAGGAGTGCGCTACAGTAAAGAATATGGTTCTATGTTAATTTTAGGCCTAGTAGAAGAACTTGGTGAAATGGCCAGAGCTTATCTAGCCAAGCACGGTCGCAAAAAATCTAATCTTGCTGCTCAGATGGACGAAACTTATGAACAAGAACTTGGCGATATTTTAGTAGTTATCTTACGCTTTGCTCGGATTAAAAAAATTAATCTACACGAGCGCATTATGTACTCCTTAAACAAGATTCAAAAACGTAAACAACAGCCCAAAAAATAAAATTCAAGCTGAGTTTGTTACTAGGCTATTAAAGAAGCAAAATTTTTATGCCCAATCAAGCTGACCTCATTAAAACTGCTTTGGCTTATGAAAAAAAACGTCAACAACTGCTCAAACAAGGCAAGATCAAAGCAGTATTACAAACCTATCAACAACAGCAAGTTTTTTTGCCAGATAACAATACTGGCCAGTTTTGGGATCAATATTATGCTGATCCCAATCATCAACAAGAGTATCCCATGGAAAGTTGGAAGTTAAACTTAGTAGTTAAAGAGCTTGATCTTGATAGTAGTTTGCTTAATATCGGAGTTGGTGATGGTAAATTAGAACAACGCCTCATCAATAAACTGCAGCCTGGTCAAAAACTTGATTATTGCGGCACTGATTTTACTAAAAAACTCCTTAACCAGCTGAAAAAACGTTTTTCATCACTAAAATTTAAATATCAAAAAAACTTAACCAAATTAAGCTTTAAAGATCATAGTTTTGATCAAATTGTGGTTTTAGAAGTTTTGGAGCACATCAAGCCAAAACAAACCTTTGCGGTTTTACATGAGCTTTACCGCATCTTAACGCCCCAAGGTAAACTGTTGCTAAGCGTGCCAGTTAATGAAGGATTAGCAGCTATGCTGCCAGCCAATCCTAACTCTCATATGCGAATCTATAGCCAAGAACTGTTAACTTTTGAACTAGAACAGGCTGGTTTTCAAGTGCAGAAAATCTATCAAGCTAGCGCCTTTGCCAAGTTTTTTTGGCTCAAGCATTATTTAAATCAGCTTTTTCAGTTTCGCCAACCCAATAATTTATTAGTTAAAGCTACAAAACTTTAAGATTAGCAAAACAGACTATAACTTAGATAACCAAATGATTAAAAATTTTCAACTTCAACGTCAAAAACAGCTGTAAGATTTGTGCCTTTAGTAGAAAAATAATTACAAAAAAACTGCTTTCATGTTATTAGCATTTATTTTAACAACCTAGTCAAAAGAACTGTTTTACTTACTCCTTACTTTAACAAGTTAAGACCGATACAATATTACAACTATAAAAAATTTAAGAAAGGCTTTATGAAAAAGCAAACTTTACCAAAACTTCCTTACTCATATCAGGAGCTTGAGCCTGCAATTTCAGCTCGGATTATGAAACTTCATCATGATAAACATCATGCTGGTTATGTAAAAAAAGCTAATGCTGCTCTCAAGCAACTACAAACAGAGCAGCCAAACTATAAGCAGGTGTTAAAAGATTTGAGTTTTAACCTCAATGGCCATATTTTACACTCAGTGTTTTGGCAAAACATGAGAGCCTATCAACAAAACAATGCTCCTACACCAACAGTAAAAAAACAGCTGGCCAAAAGCTTTGGCTCGTTTGCTAATTTTAAACAAAGCTTTAATAAAACAGCCACTAGTGTAGAGGGATCTGGCTGGGGCGCGTTATTAAAAAGCCCAACTGGTGAGCTACAACTAATGCAACTAGAAAACCACAACAAACTGTTTTTAAATAACTTCAGTTTAGTATTAGTCGTTGATGTTTGGGAACATGCTTACTACCTGGATTATGAAAACAATCGCGGCCAGTATTTGCAAAACTGGTGGCAAGTAGTTAACTGGGATGATGTGGCCAAAAGATTAGCTGATTAAGATTTCTCTTATTGTTTGTGCAGTAACCAGCTTTATAAGAAATAGCTTTTCTGCATGATGCTAAAACTGTTGCTTTAAAAATTAAAAAAGCAAAAACAATGATTTAAGCAGTTAAAGACCTTGACAAATAGAGTTAATTTAAGCAATGATAGATCTTGTAGATAAAATACTAGCAGCATGCTAAAAAAACACAAAATAATTATTGTCATCATAGGCGGCTTCATCAGCTTAGCAGCTATACTGATTGCCAATCCTTTTTTAAAAAATTCTCAAACAACTGAGCCAGAAAAATCTGTAGTAGTTCCAACTAAAACTAAAGCAGTGGATTCTCAACAAAAAGCTGAGGTTAACAACCTAACACCCCAACAAGTAGTTCTTAAATTTACCCAAGCCACTTTAGGCACCTTACCCGATGCACAGCTTGATTATGACTATGCCAAAACCTTGATGACTGATAACTATGTTCAAGAATTTCAAGATTCAAGTTTTGTACCTTTAGCCTATGGCATTCAACAAGGTCCCGATAAAATTGAGTTTGCTAGTGAAGACATCAATGGCAACCAAGCCGAAGTTGTGATGCTTGGTTACTGGGGTGAAGATTTGCAGATGCGCTGGAAATTTGAGTTGGTTGAAGAGGCTGGAGAGTGGAAGCTTGATTTGATTAATCCTGGCCAGTAGTGGAGTAAAAACAAGTGTCTTTTGATGGCAGATATAAAAAGCTTTGCTCATTTGGCTAAATATTAATTAAATTTACTTTTTATTTGCATATTTGTGCGCAAAACTTATCTCTTCTTCAATATTATTTTCATCAAATTTCTTAAAGCGGCTAAAAATCACAGTTCCTGAAATTCCCCGGACCTGTCCGCCGTAGTCGAGCTTCAGCGAGACGAAGGCGGAACACTTGTAACAAAGTTAGAACCATTTTCTTGAGTAAACAAGATTGTAAGGTGGCTGTTAATTTTGCTATCTGGTCCTTTTCTTCTTTCCAGTATCAAGCCAACTTCTCAATGCTGCTGCATATTGTTCGTAGTCAAAATTCAACATGGATTGTAATTGACCACTTGCATCTGGATTATCAATAACTTGTCTCAAAACTCTTGAAACTAACGGAGAGGGATTATCCCCAATTATTGATATTGGCCATTTTTCTAAGTAACCAAGTTCACGTTTTTTGTGTTCCTCAAATTTTTCTGGTCCACCCCAATACTTTTGTCTTTCTTGATCGTTTAGGTCATCATATTCAATAGCATTCATTGATTTTCGAATTGTTTCCTTCAGGATTAATATGTCAGGCTCTGATTCTTCATCTTCATTACCACTCCATTTAACACGAATAATGTTTCTATCAACAAAATTTCCCATTAAAGCATCAAATGCTCCTTCTTCTGCAATTTGAGAGTCATAATACTCTCTCACAGCATCTGTTTGAGACAAACTACGTCCTTCAGACATTTCTTTTAAACCATCAACCATCAATTTAGAAGCCAAGAGAGAATCACCACTGTGGTTGTTAATTACTAATAAGATTTTTAATAAACGATCAACTCCATTTTTATATGACATGGTTTGCTCATTATTTTCTGCAATGGCTTGTTCAACATTACCACCATTTCTTATTAGAAGAGCTAGTGATTCCGTAAAACTTTCATCATATTTTTCATACTCAAATTTTGCTCCTTCTTTTTCAGCTTCCCATCTCGTGCTTTGTCCTAAATCAAAGGCTATAGTACGAAGCCTATGGCCTCTTTCATGATCTAATATATGAGTGATATCTTCTGGATTAGAATTTGAATCTAAGAAATAATTACCTCCCGCATTTGCTATTGTTCCATCTAAGGCAAAGCTCCAGACAAACTCGTCACCCTTATATGGTTCAAACCACTCTGGAACTTCATATCCTGATTCCTCTAAAGTACTACTAAATTCACCAAAATCTGCATGATGTTGTTCATATATGTCCCAACCAACTAACTCTCTACATAAGAGGTTTTCTACTAAATTAGCCATAGCATATCTTCTAGTAAAATCATTTATGCCATATGTATCCAGACTTCTTATAGACCTACGAATTGCCACTTTACTGACTTTAATTGCATCAACGAAAAAACGATCTTGATCTGTGAGTGGCTGATGATTGATTATCTTCTCAACTATTTCTTCACATTTGTGAAACATAGGGGTGTTGTCAAGTCCATATGGCAACCTCACGCCACCATCTTCTCCTCTGAGATTTTTTTTTGCACCAGCGACAGTTTTTCCTTTATATGCAATATCCCACAAATCAATTTTTTCTGCCCAATATTTATTGGCTTGAATTTCTGGATATTCTTCAAGTTGCGATAAAAGGCCTGTTACTGTTTCAAGAACTTCTTTACCGAACAAATTAACAATTGCTTCTTTCAGTTCATCTTCTCCAAGAGTAGCAGCTTCCCATAGTGAAGTGGCTTTTTCTAGAGTTTCTTTAAACTCACCTTTAGGCTCTTGTGTTTTGGTTTCACTTTTCACATATGCACTTGGATTCCCCCAAGCATCTCGACCGATAACATAGCCCTTATCGTCTAATCTTATTTCTTTAACACAAGATATTGGAGTTTGTTTCTTGATACTACCTGAGATTTCTCCCTGATCTGTAACAATCACTAATCCTTCAGGC
>WJLO01000115.1 GCA_014728425.1 Minisyncoccota bacterium
ACATTATGTCGAACAAACCAAAATACTTCATTTACTGCCGAAAAAGCTCTGATTCAGAGGACAGGCAAATACTTTCCCTAGACGCACAAAAACGTGAGCTAATTAAACTAGCCAATAAACAAAACATTAAGGTTGTAGATATCCTGCTGGAATCACAATCTGCCAAAGCTCCTGGTAGAGCCATCTTTAGCAAGATGTTGGAGCAGGTTTACTCTGGCGAGGTTGATGGCATCATCTGTTGGAAGCTAGATAGGCTGGCTCGAAATCCTATTGATGGTGGTTCATTGATTTGGGCAATTAAAGAGAAGGACATCAAAATTATTACTCCCTCACAGGTATTCAGTAAAAATCAAGATAACAGCATTATGATGTACATTGAGTTCGGGATGGCTCAGAAATATATAGATGATTTAAGTAAGAATGTTCATCGAGGCAATAAGCATAAATTCTTTGTAAAAAAACAATGGTCAGGCTTGGCAAAATGTGGCTACATTAACGTCAAAGATCCACTAACTAAGGAGAATTATGTCGACATTGATAAAGACCGCTTTTATCAACTTCAGGAGGCCATTCAGCTTGTGGTTAATGGGTCGCATACACCAATGGAAGCTCTGCACTACTTAAATGAGGAGCTAGAGTTTACTACTCGCAAAACTGCTAGAATGGGAGGTGTACCTTTGGGCAGAGCTACCTTTTATCGGGTACTATCTGATCCGTTCTACTATGGCTTAATGAGAAGAAAGGTGGCTGGCAAAAAGGAAGAAATCATGGGGACACATCAGCCTATGATCTCTGAGGAAGATTATCGAGTTATTCAAATCAGGATGGGTAAAAAAGGCAAACCACACTATTCTAAACACTACTTTCCATACAAAAATGTTTTGGTATGTGGCGAGTGTGGAGGAAATATAACTGCACAGGAAAAATGGCAGATTATCTGCTCTGGCTGTAAACATAAATTTGCTAAAACCAAAAACAGGATTGAATGTCCCAAATGTAAATTAAATATCTCTGAGATGAAGAAGGCCAAGGTACTACATTATGTTTATTATGGCTGTACAAAGAAGGTCAATAAAAAATGTAGTCAGAAGGCAGTAGAGATCGGAGTCCTAGAAAAAAGGATCCATGAGGCTCTAGATAGGTTTGAGATTCCAGAGTCATTTAGATCCAAGGCCATTGAGTTTTTAAATGAGATCAATAATGAGGAGTCAGCTAATCAAAATCAGGTAACTTGCAAATTGAGCAAGGATTACCAGGCAGTACAGGAGCAACTACAGAATCTATTGAGCTTGAAAATATCGCCAAAGAACATCAATGGAGATTTAATTTCAGAGGAAGAATACTCAAAGCAACGAAAAGAACTAAGGCAGAAGCGAGATAGCATTGAGGAACAACTATCTGCTAGTTCAGATACTCAGGATCAATGGATGGATTTAGCGGAGAGGTCTTTTGAGTTTGCCTGCCACGCTAGAGAGTGGTTTGCTAATGGAACAGTTAGAACCAGGTCGCAAATCTTAGACACGCTTGGAGAAAAGGTTGTTGTACTAGACAAAAACGTGATTATTAAACCTAGGGAGCCATACGTTTTAATCGAAAAAGGAATCAAAGAAATTATCGCTAAAAATCAAGAGTTAGAACCAAGTAAATTGATTGATCTATCAACCATAAATACTGATCTTGAGACTCTGAGTATCATCTGGCGGAAGGGGCGGGATTCGAACCCACGAAGCCCAAACGGGCGCCGGTTTTCGAAACCGGTGCAATAGACCACTATGCGACCCTTCCCTTATAGTGCACCCAACAGGACTCGAACCTGTAGCCTTCTGTTCCGCAAACAGATGCTCTATCCAATTAAGCTATGGGTGCGGTTTAAGATAAGCTCTATTGTAATCTGGAGTGAGCAGTTAGTAAAGTTTTTCCTGTGATCATAAAGCCGGTTTTAAATCGCTGCCTTGGTCAAGGCTGGTCTGTTTAATCAATCTTGACTAGTCTTTATCTCTCTCAAGCAGTAGCTAGCTATTATTATCAACTAAATATGCTAAAATTACTTAAATTATAATAATCTCAAAATTTATTTTAAAACTCAGGCTATAAATGGAAAGAGGGTTAATTAATCTTACTGCTGCTGAACTAAAACAAGTTTTACAGGCAGTCAGTCAACACCCTCAAGCAAAGCATTTATTGCCAAAACTACAAACAGCGATTCAACAAAATCAAGCAACTAGTGATATTCAAGTCAGTGCTGAAGAGCTAGAGGTTTTACTAGATAACTTGCCTACACCTCAAGAACAAGAAGATCAATTGGTCGCTAATTTAAGAACTAAAACCCAGCAAGCCTTAACTCAGCTGCGAGTTTCGAACCAAACAGCAGCAAACCAATCAACCCCGCAATTATAGCCAGTACTAAAACTGCCCCAGCAGCAACATCACGAGCACGGGTAGTAGCGCCATAATCAAGTTTAAGTTCATCACGCACAGTATCTGCCAATTCTTCTACTGCAGTGTTAATTAGCTCTGCAGCCATAACTAAACCAATCAAAATCAACACTAATACCCATTCTCCAACATTGAGATTAAAAACCAAGCCAGCTGCAATTACTATTACAGCAGCCAAGCCATGAATTTTCATATTGCGTTCTTGAAAACCAGATCGAATGCCTTTAAAGGCATTAACAAAACTTAGCAAAAACTTTTTCATACTAATATGATAACAGATTGGCAGAGAAGATGTCACTGCTTATGCTTAACTAACTTCGATGTCCCTTGCCTGCTCTTCCTGGTCTTTTACCTCTTTTCTCAGGACCTCTCTTATGCTTTTCTTGCCCAAGGTTTCTGTATTTTGCTGCAGTTGTCTCTACCCGTGCTCGTCGATCAGCTTCTTCATGATCAGGACGAACTCCTAGCCTCTCTGGTTCGCTTAACCTTGTTGTCATAATACACCTAAAATACATCAAAGACTATCGATCGTCAAGGGCATTATCACACTCAAAATGCTTAAAAGGCTTAAGTTCTACTATTCAAAGCTGATAGTCTTGCAGTGGGTTAAATCCCCATTTGACTTTGCCTATTTGCCTTCAGCATAATAAAGCTAATTATGCAGATTATTAATCTAACTGCTGCAGAAATCTTAGATTCTCGAGGCAATCCTACTATTCAAGCCACAGTTAAGCTCAACACTGAACTCACTACTACTGCTGCAGTTCCTGCTGGCGCCTCTACTGGCACTCATGAGGCCCTAGAGCTGCGAGATCAAGACCCAAAACGCTATCACGGCAAAGGAGTGTTAAAAGCAGTAGCTAATATTAATGAACAGATTGCTCCAGCGATTATTGGTTTTGATCCTGTTCAACAAGCTCAAATCGATCGAGTTATGATCGAGCTTGATGGCAGCGATCATAAAAAAAATCTTGGAGCTAATGCTATTTTAGCTGTCTCTTTGGCCGTTGCTCGAGCCGGGGCTTTAGCCAAAAACCAACCTCTTTATCTCCACTTAGCTCAATTACTACATCCAGATGCTGCTCAGCAACCATTAAGTCTTCCTATTCCCATGATGAACGTGCTTAACGGTGGTAAACATGCTTTAGGTGCCAGTGATCTACAAGAATATATGATCATGCCTATTGGTGCTACTGATTTGCAAAGTGCAGTACGCTGGGGAGCAGAAATCTTTCATACTTTAGGAAAAATTCTCCAAAAACATCATCATGCCACTACTGTAGGTGATGAAGGTGGTTATGCTCCTCAGTTAAAATCTAATGAAGCTCCTTTAAAATTAATCTTACAAGCTATTGAAACTGCTGGTTATAAACCAGGAAAACAAATCAGCATTGCCCTTGATGCAGCTGCTAGTGAATTTTATCAAGATCATCATTATCAATTCCAAGCTGAACAACAAGTTTTAACCACTGCAGAGCTGATTAACCGCTATGCTAGCTGGACCAAAAAATATCCCATTGTTTCTATTGAAGATGGTTTAGCAGAAGATGATTGGCAAGGGTTTAGCCAACTCACTACTCAACTAGGAGAACGGATTCAGATTGTTGGCGACGATTTGTTTGTTACTCACCCCGAGCGGCTCAAAAAGGGCCTTGATCTTCAAGCAGCTAACTCCATCTTGATTAAACCTAACCAAATTGGCAGCTTAACTGAGACTTTAACCACTATCAAGCTAGCACAAAATCATGGCTTTACTACAATAATTTCACATCGCTCTGGTGAAACCAGCGATCCCTTTATTGCAGATCTGGCAGTGGGCACTAATGCAGGCCAGATCAAAACCGGTTCTTTAAGCAGATCAGAACGCATTGCTAAATATAATCGACTCATGGAGATCGAGCGTCAGCTAGGAGAACAAGCTAGTTTAGCTCAGTTTGGCTTTACTGCTGTTAGCGACAACCAGTAATTTTAATATCATCACCCCTCATCATAAAACCAAAAGTTAGCAAGCAAGATTTCTGTTCAACAAAAACTGAGTTGATCAGCAGCCTTAGCCAATAGGAATCAACTTACTTAAAGCTGGCGCCTCAGCCTTAACAAACTTTAAAAACTCAATCACAGTAAACCCAGCAGAAGCCAAAAACAGCACTAATAACCAGTCTTGCCATTGTAAAGCAACTGTGTCAAAGATGCGTTGACCAATAGGAGTGTAAACAGCAAATAACTGACCTAAGGCACCAACCAAGACCGACCACCACAACAACTTATTGTTAAACAAGCCTATTTCCCAAGCGTTTTTTTCACTACGAATAGCAAAAACCAAAAAGAATTCAAAAAACACTGTAGTAGTAAAAGTCAGGGTTCGCGCATATTTTAGCGACAAGCCTAAAACTTGATAAACCAACAAAAATAAACCAAAAGTAATCAAATAAGCTACTAAAGCAGCCAAAATCGAAAAAGGAATTACTCCTCTTAAAATCTCTTGTTTGGGTTCATAAGGTTTACGACTCATTAGGTGATTATCTGCCACATCTGTAGCCAAAGCCAGGGCTGGTAAAGAATCAGTGGCTAAATTCAGCCATAAAATCTGCATGGGGATCATTGGCAAAGGTAGGCCCAACAAAATAGCAGAAAAAATTCCAGCAATCTCATCAAAATTGGCACTAATTAAAAAACGGACAAATTTTTTAATGTTAAAAAAGATGCGTCGGCCTTCACGAATAGCTGCGGGAATCGAAGCAAAGTTGTTGTCTAACAAGATCATATCTGAAATACCTTTAGTAAGGTCAGTACCTGCGCCCACAGCAATGCCAACATCAGCTTTTTTCACTGCTGGAGCATCATTAACACCGTCGCCAGTCATAGCTACTTGCAAGCCTAAATTTTGCAAAGTTGTTAAAATCCTCACTTTGTGTTTAGGCGAAACCCGGGCAAACACATTAACTTTTTTCACGATCTTTAAAAACTCTTGATGAGACATTTTGTCAAGATCTTCCCCAGTCACTGCCCCCTGACTTACCAAGCCAATCTCTTCAGCCACAGCTTGAGCAGTTTGCTTATGATCACCAGTAATCATGATGACGCGAATACCAGCCTGATAACAGACCTGCAAAGCTTCAGCCACTTCTTGACGAGCTGGATCAGCCATGGCTACCAAACCCAAACACTGATAGTTTTTTAAACCAGCCATCTTGCTTTTGCCAGTAAGGGGTTTTTCTGCTACTGCCAAAACCCTCAAGCCTTTGCTCGTTAAATGATTATTAACAGCTTGAGCCTTTTTCTTAGCAGCCTTACTTAAATCACACATTTTAAAAATCACTTCTGGCGCGCCCTTAACAATGGCTTTTTCTTTACCATCAACCTTTACAGTCACTGCCATAAATTTCTTAGCAGAATCAAAAGGGATCTCGTCAACACGCTGATAACGATTTCTTAACTTATCTGTTTTAATGCCGTCTTTTTGCGCTACTGCAATTAAAGCACGCTCAGTGGGATCACCTACATCTAAAGTAGCATCTGCACATAAAACTAAATCTTTTAATAAGTTTTTTAACTGACGCTTACCTGAGCGATTGGTTTTAAAACCAAATTTTTTACTTAAAGTTTTTGCTGATTTAATCTCTCCTTTGGATCGATAACCGCGCCCTGTTACCTTAAAAAAACCACCCTGATGCAACACAATGGTATTAACAGTCATCTCATTATGAGTAATGGTGCCGGTTTTATCTGAACAAATCACATCAGTGCCGCCTAAAGACTCAGCAGTAGCTAAACGCCTTACTAGCACATTAACCTTAACCATTTTTTTAATACCTAAAGCTAAAGCAATAGTAACCACAATCGGCAGTCCCTCTGGAATAGCCGAAACCGCCAAAGAAATCGTCATCATAATCATCTCCACCCAGTCTCGCCCAAACAGTAATCCCAAAATCAAACCAGGAATTGCTACTGCCAAAGAGATCACGCCCAACAGTCGACCCAGTTTATTTAAAGCTTTTTGCAAAGGAGTAGTCTCGGTGGTAGTTTGGTGAATTTCTTGAGCAATCCTACCAATCTGCGTATGCATGCCAGTTAAAACTGCTACTGCTTGGCCTCGACCTCTAGTAACTAAACAACCAGCAAAAACCATGTTAGTGCGATCTGGTAAACCCGTCTGCGCTGATACAGCCTGACAGTCTTTAGCTACTGGCTGAGACTCACCAGTTAAGTTTGACTCATCAATTCTTAAACTAGCTGTCTCTAACAAACGAGCATCAGCAGGAATTTTTTCTCCTTCTGTTAGGATTAAGATGTCTCCAGGCACAACCTTTTGAGCATCAATAGTTTGCTCCTTATTGTTACGCATCACAACAGCCTGCTGAGTTTCGATCTTTTTTAAAGCCTCAAGAGATTGCTCTGCCTTATACTCTTGTACAAAACCTAAAACGCCATTAATTAATACAATGGTAAAAATTGCTAGACCATCAATCCATTCACCAATCAAAATAGAAAACAAACCAGCTAAAACTAATAAAATAATCAAAATATCACTAAATTGAGAAACAATTAAATGCCAAATTGAGTAAGGCTGCTGTTCTTTAAGCTTGTTTAAACCAAAAACTCGATGGCGCTTAGCCACTTGTTGAGTAGTTAAACCAGTTTTTTTGGTGTTAAGGGCCTCAATAACTTTTGGTCCAGAAATAGCATGAGGATTTAAGTCTTTGAGCTGTTGTAGGTTTAAGGCAGCAGCTTGATTCACTTATTTAGGATACTATAATCTTGTGCAAAGCAAAAGACTTATTACATCTTGTTTTCATTTAAAACTGTCCTATAATATAGGACTATGACAAAAAACATCATTCAACAGTTATCAAAAAAACAACTAGCTGAACTGGTTAACCTTAATCTGTTTTTATTAGAAGAATTAGAAGACGAAGCTTCTTTAGTTAATCAATATGTCAGCAAAGTAATCGTACAAGTTACTTTAACAAACTCTAGTATTCAAGAACGCCAAGATTTTAAAAAGCTATTAATGACAGATGAGCAAAAAGCCCTTCAGTGGATTGTAAGCAGATCAACAAAATGGCAAGCCCAAATTGTCAAACAACTAGAACAAACTTTTACCAAAATTAAGCTGAAAGCCGTAAATGAGCAAGCTTAGGTTTGAAGAAAAAGACACCAGCACACCCATTCCTAAAAAGCAAGATCATGCTTTTGAGTATCTTTTATTAACTAATTTAGAACGTCGTTTAAATGAATGTTTTACCTGGGAAATCTTTTGGGGAGAAATCAGTCAAAAAAGAATTAATCTTGCAGAGCTAGTTTGCCCAGTAGAAAAACAAGGAACAGTTAGTTATCACATTAATAGCCGTGGTAGAGAGCTTGCTTCTAACTTAACTGAGGCTTTATTGTTTCTCTATGATTTTGATCATCGTAAAGCAATTCAAGATCTACAAGCAGCCTGGCGAAATGCCAGGAATTACGCGCGAACAGATGGTACCGAAATAAACCAAACCACTGCTTATCTAGTGCTTCAAAGAATCTGTCAAAGTGCAATAGGTCAACTGCATTACAAAGCCGCCTTTTTTAATAATCAAAACAAGGTTGGTGTTACTAATGAGCAGCAGGCTAATCGTGACAAAACCCCTGTCGAAAATGGTCAATTAGCTAACCAAAGGTTATTTTATGGCTTAACCCCAGAGCAATGGCAAATTGCAGCTAATCGAGAAAGGCAATTAAGAGAAAAAGCTCAGCAGCTGCTTAAAAAAGCAGACTCGAGAGTAACAAACGAGATTGAAAACCTCATGCAACA
>WJLO01000116.1 GCA_014728425.1 Minisyncoccota bacterium
ATCAACAACTGGCAGAACTTTATGCTGGGGCTAAAGCTTTGCTTTATCCGGTAGAAGACGAAGACTTTGGCATGGTGCCGGTTGAAGCTATGAGCTATGGTACCCCGGTGGTAGCTCATCGGTCTGGTGGTCCGCAAGAGACCATTATTGAAGGCCAGACTGGAGTATTTTTTGACAAGTTAACTGTGGGGGGATTGGTAAAAGGAATTAAAAAACTAAGCAAACTTAACCCACAGCCCAAGTTTTTCACCAAACAGACGAACAAGTTTTCTAAAACAAAATTTACGCAAAGCATTAGCAAACTTATTAATGAAACAGTTTAAACAGTTAATAAATTCGAATAGGGCTGGGTTGCTGATTTATTGTCTCGCTTTTATTATCTTGAGTTGATTGAGTGGCGCCAGCAGACCCATAAGGTGAAGTTGAAGATTGTTCGCCAGAAAGATTAATTGGTTGCGCAGTAGGATAAGGCTGGTGTTTAGCTTGTCCAGCATCTTGATCAGGAAGAATTGGCCTAGGGGTAGCAATAGGCTCTGGATTATTTAAAGAGCTTAGCTCTACTTTAGCTACTGTATTTACAGGCATTACTAATTGAGTTTTTAAGATTGCAGCAGTGGTGGCTACTTGTTGTTCTTGAGCTTGGCCATTAAGTAATTGGGTTTTTAAAAGATATTTTCCTGGCTGAATGTTGGTAAAAGTAATTGGGACGTTTTCGCTGTGTTTGGCATAAGCATCATAATTAACTACAACTACTTGAGTGTTGCCTTGATTATCACGCGCTGCCAAAGCTTTAACCCAATAACCTTCACCACTCACTTCTAAGCGTTGGTCACCCAGGCTGTCAAGCATTTGTAAAGCATAATATCTTGGTTTAGCTTGAGCTCCAGCATCTTGGTGAGTAAACAACCCCCAGCGTCCCCAATGGGCTTGACCTTGAGGATCTTTGCCATCTTGGATTTCAAACACAAAAGCTTTTTGCACCAATCCAGTCATCTTAATTGCTCCAGCAACAGTGTGAGCAGCTCCATAGCGACCATCATAACCAGTATGGTTTTCACTATCATGGCCCCACTCAGTAATGTGAAACTCTAAAGTGGGCTCTAGTTGAGGATATTGTTGAATCCAGGCGTAAACATCACCAATGTCTTTAGGGTATTGATTAAGATTGGTAGTATAGCGGTGCCAAGAAAAAAAATCATAACGGAGATTGTTGGCAATAGCATGTTTAGCTAGAGCATCAAACCAGTTTTTATACAAAGCAGTAATGCCAGGCCCACCAATTTTAAAAGGCTTGACTCCTCGGGCGTTTTGCGCTCCTTTTACTGCATAGGTATATAAAGTTAAATAGTTTTTATCACCATAATATTTCCAACCACCAAATAAGTCTGGCTCGTTCCAAACCTCATAATAAACCTCACTAATACCTTTGGTGCCACTAATATGTTCAACAGTTTTTTGTACTACTAACTGCCAGTCCTGCCAGCGTTGTGGTTTGGCCACAATATCACCAGCAGAGATAGCTGGCGGCATATAGCTAAGAGCGATATAAGGTTTAGCACCAGTAGCTAAAATATCATCAAGTAAAGGATCAAGCTTGCTAAAATCAAAACTAAGATTGCCAGGAGTGCCTTGCACAATATCATAAAAATCATATAAATGATCAATGCGAATATAAGCTGGTTTAATAGCCTTGACTTGGCCAGCTAGAGGTTGCAAGCGCCAATCATGGCCTTCACCTCCCTGAGCTAGGTGTCGCCAAGGTCTAGGCAAAGGCCCGAGCACTGCTTTGGTGTTGATAGTTAGATCAGCGGGCTTGCCAGAAGCTCGTGAAAAATATTCTCTAATAACATCTAGTTGTGATACTGCTACTAACACCACTATTGTTAAAACCACTATGACTAAACCACCAATAATAGTAAAATTACGGGTTTTTACTCGAGGTGAGAACCAACGCCAAGTTTGCTTTTTGTGGAACAGAGAAATCATAAGTTTAGCATAGCAGATCTTGAACTAGCAGACAACGAAGCCTATTGCTAATTTAAAAAAAATACGGTATCCTTATAAACAACTAAATTACTGGAACTATTATGATTGATCTTGTTGCCAGACAAATCCAGATACTGCGCGCCATAGTTGAAGAATTTATTCAAACAGCTGAGCCAGTAGGTTCAGAAACCATTGATAAAAAATATAATATTGGAGTTTCTCCAGCTACCATTCGTAATGAAATGGTTTATTTAACTCAACAAAACTATTTAGTTAAAGAACACACCAGTGCTGGCAGAGTGCCTACTCCTTTGGCGATTAAGCTTTACATTAATGAGCTTATGAAGGAAAAAGAGCTTTCGGTGGCAGATGAAGTTAGCACCAAAGAAAAGATCTGGAACAGTAAAGACGAACCAGATGACTTGCTTTATGAGATCACTAAGGTGCTGGCAGAAAAATCTCGTGCCCTAGGCATTGCCCTAACTCCAGATAGAAGAATTTATCACGCTGGTTCTGCTAACTTGCTTAACATGCCTGAGTTTTATGACATCAAAGTTACTAGGCATGTTTTAAATTTAGTTGAGGAAGTTGCTTTGATGGAAGAGGTTTTTGAACTTGGCGCTAGTGAAAACCCTATTCATGTGGTTTTTGGTCCTGAGCTTGGCAACAAGCATTTAGAACCTATTGGAGTAGTATATTTTGATACTCAAGCTAATGGCAAAGATTGCAAGGTAGGTGTTTTGGGCTCTGCTAGGTTTGATTATCCTTATGTGATGCCAATGATGAAGTTTACTAAAGCTTTGATTGAAGAAATGGTAGGTTAATGATTGCTGATTTTATTTTTTTTGGCCAAAGTTAACAGATCTGGTTCAGGAGTTTATTAATCGCTAATCAGCGGAAGATAAGGCTCAGATTTTTAGGCGGAATTTTAAAAATTACTAACTTTAATATATTTTTATTTAATAATTTAATCATGAGTAAAAAAACATCAACCAAAGCCAAAACTCAAGACAAATCAACCAGTAAACCGCAACAACAGCAAACTGATGAATTGCAGCAACAGCTGCAACAAGCTCAGGAGCGAGAAAAACGAGCCTTGGCTGATTATCAAAACTTGATTCGTCGTACCCAAGCAGATCGGCTCAAATTAATCAAGTTGGCTAATCAGGATTTTGTTCAGGCTTTGATTCCTGCTTTAGAAAACTTAACTAGAGCAGCAGCACAACTAGATGATCAGGGTTTAAATATGGTGGTTACCCAGCTTTGGCAGAGTTTAAAAGAACTTGGTTTAGAGATTATCAAACCTCAGCCTGGTGATGATTTTGATTTAAAAACCATGGATGCAGTAGAAAAAAAAGCTGCTGGGGAAAAAGTTTTAGAGTTAGTTAGTCAAGGATATCAGTTAAATGATACAGTGATTGAACACGCTAAAGTTATTGTTGGTTCAGAAAAAACTGACTAACAAGTTGTGTTTTAAAAGTTTTTTTACTGTTGTTTAATTAAAGATTTATTGAGTAATTAGAGTTAAAAAAACAAAAATTGACCCTTGAAAAAATTAGCAGAGTATGGTTTACTCTGCTAATAATACTTATAATAATTTTAGCTGAGCTAAGCTCAATGGCCAGCTAAATTAACTAACTTAACAACTAATATAATTTTTACGGAGGTAATTTAATATGGCAAAAAAAGCAACAGGAAAAATTATTGGTATTGATCTGGGAACTACTAATTCAGCAGTAGCAGTAATGGAAGGTGGTTCCCCCAAAATCATCCCTACTGCCGAAGGAAGAAATACTTTTCCTTCAATAGTTGCTTTTAAAGGTGATGAGATTATTGTTGGTGATCCAGCCAAACGACAAATGGTTTTAAACCCTAAATCTACTGTTCATTCAGTGAAAAGATTTATGGGTCGAAAACTCAAAGATAAAGCAGTTAAACAAGCTGTCAAACATGTTTCTTATGAAATTGTTGAGGGTAAAGACGGTATGGCAGTGGTTAAAGTTGATGACAAAGAATATACTCCTCAAGAAATCTCCGCTAAGATTTTAACCAAAGCTAAGCAAGACGCTGAAAGCTACTTAGGTCAAGAAATTAAACGTGCTGTTATTACAGTACCAGCTTATTTTGATGATTCGCAACGTCAGGCTACTAAGCAAGCAGGAGAGATTGCTGGCTTAAAAGTTGAACGCATTGTGAATGAACCCACTGCTGCTGCTTTGGCTTATGGTTTAGATAAAAAAGAGGCCAAAACCATTGCGGTTTTTGATCTAGGTGGTGGTACTTTTGATATTTCGATTTTAGAGATTGGTGAGGGTGTGTTTGAAGTTAAGTCCACAAATGGCGATACTTTTTTAGGCGGTGATGATTTTGATAATGCCATTATTGAACATGTTGTAGCAGAGTTTAAAAAAGAACATGGTCAAGACCTAGCTAAAGACCCTCAGGCTTTACAGCGCATTAAAGACAGTGCTGAAAAAGCTAAGATTGAGCTTTCTACTGCGCAACAAACCGAGATTAATCAACCTTTTATTACTCAAGGAGATGAAGGTCAGCCCTTGCACCTTACTATGAAGTTAACTCGTGCTAAGTTGGAAGAGCTAGTTGACGACTTAATTAAGCGCAGTATTGAGCCAGTTAAAAAAGCCCTTAAAGATGCCAAGATCAAAGCCAAAGATGTAGACGAGATAATCTTGGTTGGTGGGCAGACCCGCATGCCTAAGATTCAAGAAACAGTTAAAGAGTTTTTTGGTCGCGAGCCACACAAAGGAGTTAATCCAGATGAAGTAGTAGCAGTGGGAGCAGCTGTGCAAGCAGGTGTGATTGGTGGCGATGTTAAAGATGTAGTGTTGTTAGATGTAACCCCCTTGACCTTAGGCTTAGAGACTGAAGGCGGAGTCCGTACTCCTTTGATTGAACGCAATACCACGATTCCTACCAGTAAGAGTCAGGTGTTTTCTACAGCTGCTGATAATCAAACCCAGGTAGAAATTAATGTATTGCAGGGTGAGCGAGAGATGGCCAAAGATAATAAGTCTTTAGGCAGGTTTATTTTAGATGGTATTCCTCCAGCCCCTCGTGGAGTGCCACAAGTTGAAGTTACTTTTGATATTGACTCCAATGGAATTTTAAATGTTACTGCCAAAGACAAAAACACTGGCAAAGAACAAAAGATTACTATTAAAAACTCTACTAATTTATCTGAAGATGAGATTGAAAAGATGAAGACTGACGCAGAACAACATGCTGAGGCAGATAAACGTAAGCGGGAGTTGGTAGAGGCTCGTAATAAAGCCAATAGTGTAGCTTTTGAAATAGAAAAACAACTTAAAGAATATGGTAATAAATTGGCTGATAAAGACCAAAAAGCTATTCAAGAAAATGTAAAAAAACTTAAAGAGCTGGCTGGCAAAGAAGAGGCTAGTAAAGAGGAGTTAGAGCAAGCTACTGAAAAAACTTTAACTTCAGCGCAAAAAATTGGTCAGGCCATGCAGCAAGCTCAGCAGACTCAAGCAGCTGCTGATCAAGCTCAACCAAAAACCAAAAAAGATGCTCCTGAAAGTAAAAAGTCCAAGTCAAAGAAAAATAAAAAAGATGCCGAAGAAGGTGAAGTAGTAAAGGAGTAAGCTTATAAT
>WJLO01000117.1 GCA_014728425.1 Minisyncoccota bacterium
GGGAACTACTTTGATCTTTGAGGCGCTGGTGGTTTAACTGGTGGTTTAAAACGATAGCCCTGAGCATAAACCGTCTTAATAACATCCTGGTCAAAATATTTACGCAAACGTTGCCTTAAACGCTTAACATGAACGTCAACAGTATTGGATTCACAATAATCAGTCTTGCCCCACACTCGTTCATAAATTTCTTGTCGGGAAATCAATTTATGAGGGTTGAACAAAAAATACTGCATTAATAAATGCTCTTGTCTAGGAAAACGGATTAGTTTGTCATTATAAGTTAATTTTTGAGTTTCTAAATCCAATTTAAATTTAGCCAAGGTCAAAAACCGACCTTCATAATCACTGTTACGCCTTAACAAGGCGATAATGCGCGCAGCTAGTTCTTGAAAATCAAATGGCTTAGTTAAGTAATCATCAGCACCATTAACTAAAGCCTGCACAATATGTTTTTTAGTGTCCGCCACAGTTAAAAAAATAATCGGGGTTTGAATATTAATAGCTCGCAATGATTTAGTAAGTTCTAAACCAGTACCGTCTGGCAAAAAATGATCTACAATTAACAAATTAAACTGTTTTTGCTGCATTAATTGATGGGCTTGAGTAATAGAGGCAGCTAAACTTACATTGTAACGAGCCTGCAGCTTCAGTTTTAAAGCTTGAGCTAACTCCTGATTGTCCTCAATATAAAGAATATTCATGATTTTGATTGTTGTTTCACTGGCAACTGCACTATAAACTGCGCCCCTAAATGATATTTTTTGTTAAACTTAATCTGACCATCAAAATAATCCTTAAGCACTTTTTGGCTTAAATATAAACCTAAGCCAGTACCTTTTTTGTTTTGTTTAGTAGTAAACAGCGGTTGAAACAAGCGTTGACGATCATCAGGCTTAATACCTGGGCCAGAGTCACTAATAGTAATTTGGATCTGCTGAGTTGTTTGACTCAACTCAATAGTTAAGCTGCGCTGGGTGGCTGGAACAGCTTCTAAAGCATCTAAGCTGTTCATTACTAAATTGCCAATTACCTGAGAAAGCTTGGCAGGATAACCCTTGATCAAAACCTGAGTTTGCGGATGGTGAAAATCATATTCAAGTTTTAAATGCTGCATTTGGTGCTCAAACAGCAATAGAGTATCAGTAATCAGCTTCACTAACTCAAAAACTTGAGACTCCTCTTGCAAAAGCAACTGTTTTCTTGAAGAAGAAATAATTAAGGTAATAAGTTGATAAGCTTTTTTAGCCTGAAGAATTTCTGGACCTAAGCGCTGTTGGTGCTTTTGAGGCAAATCTTTAAGTAGTTCATTAATAGTGTCTAGTTTTAAAGCAATTACACTTAAGGGATTGCGGATATCATGCAGAATGCCAGCAGAAAGCCGGCCATATTCTGCCAAACTGTTCACTTTTAAAAGTTGCTTAAGCTGATGTTCTTTTAAAGCTTGAGTCTTTTTTTTCACCAACAAGGTTAAGTTTTGTTTTTGCTTGTAAAGTTTATCTGCCAACTGTTTACGATAACGAATAGCATTTCTTGAGCTTGTTAAAGCCTGCTGAGTTTCTTTGTTAGATAACCAAGACACCAAAGCAATCACTAAATAAGTCAAAATTAAGATTGCTAAATCAGCATAATTTTGCGGGGTATTTACCCAATGATTGTCAGCTGGAAAAACTTCATAATATCTTAAAGTAAAGACTATTAATAAAGCAATGCTCAATAAACTTACCGATACCCAGGCCATTTTTGAGCTTAACAGCACCCCAATAATCACAATTAACAGAGCGCAAATCGCTACTGCTTGATAAGATAACAGTCCCCATACTAGAAACAAGTCAAGCACAATAGTGGCAAACAATAATAGCAGAATCGACACTGCTAAGGTTCTTTTGCCTCTTTTGGTCAACCACATTAGTAATAAAGCAAGCAAAAAAAAACTGACCAAGGTGAAAAATGGTAAGGGTGTATCTACAACAATACTAGTGCCAAAAAAATATCTTAACAGCCAGCAAATGCTAGCTAAAAAAGATAGTAGAGCAATTCCTAATAAAACCACATGAAGCATGTAAGAACGGCGTCTAAGCTCTTGGTTTTTAATGTGATCAAAGGAAAACAAACTAGTAAACACACGAGAACTTAAACAGCGGCAGTGATTAAGTAGATCTTGCAACATACTATTGGGCAGATAGCCAACAAAGTGGCAGTTTGTTTTAGCTTATCAAATTAATTCAAATATTTTTATGTTAATTTTTAATCCTTTGCTATTAAACCATACAATAATGAACAAAAAATGAACAAAGCCGCAAAAACCCACCTTAGCAAAGTTGGTTAGCTAAAATCTGCCCAAAATATCGTTGTAGCAAGGGTGGGACTTGAACCCACGGCCTTCGGTTTATGAATCCGATGCTCTAACCGCTGAGCTACCTTGCCTTGACCCTTGATTATATCAAAGGTTAGGCATTATAATAAAGCTCTCTTAAAAAGATATCTGCACTATTGTACCAGATAACACACGCGGGATAGTGTACGGTGCACGTGAGGCTCATAATCTCACAGGCTAGGTTCGACTCCTAGTCCCGCAACAATAAAATACAAAACCCCGATGAAATCGTGGGTTTTTGTATTTTACAGGGCCGAGAGGAGAAGCTTATCATGATAAGCGTCAGCGACACCGGGGACTCCTAGTCCCGCAACAAAGTTTTTTCCTCAAGCAGTTTCCATCAGACGTTATTTTTTGTCTTCCTCTAGTCCCATTTTAAGATTAATTTTGTTATGATCAAACTATGATTTTGACTAAAAACGAGCCTTTCACTAAAAAAGAGATTGAACAACTCAAAGAACAGTTTGAGGTCTATATTAAAACAGTGATTGATATTGAAAAGAAGATTTGTTCAGCCGGGATGGATCGTCATTTTGAGGGAGAACAGATTTTATTAAAAAAAGACTCAAAGCAAAGTGATATTTGGGGAGGCGGAATTGATTTGGAAACAAAGGAGATTGATTTTAATTCGTTTATTAACATCAGACCTAGAGATAATAATACAAAAAATGAAATTCAGAGTGAAAAAATTCGAGAGAGGTATCAAGAATTAACAACATATTTTTTTCAGGAGGTTTTATGACCGATGCCCAAGTGCTAGTTGGTTCTTTATCGAATGATTTATTTAGAGTAGCTAGCCTGCGGCAGAGAGGATCGATTAAAGCAGCCAACAGATTTTTGCAAGAAGCTAAGCGTTGGGCTGAGCCATTGCAAAAAAGCGATGCAGCAAAATATATTACAGAGATTGCTAAAGATATAGCGGTTAAAAAAACTGATCAAATTTCGATGAAAGAAGCAGAACAA
>WJLO01000118.1 GCA_014728425.1 Minisyncoccota bacterium
AACTTGCAGTTTGCTTAACTAGCCAAACTGCTCAATAGATTCATTAATTTAGCTGATTGATTTTGACTAAAAACCGGTTTAATGATTTTACCAATCAGTGATTAACTAGCACTACTAACTTTGATATTGGCTAAATATGTAAAACTCCATCAAAAGTGCTCAAAAATAGCTAAAAAATCAAGAAAAAAATAGAGATTTTTGCTTGATGAATCAAGCTATTTTTCTAAAATCTTTAATTAGCAGACTAAAACCCACTCTGCTAATTTTCTTGTTGATGATATTTTTGGTGAATCTTTTTTAACTGAGGTCGAGTGACATGGGTATAGATCTGAGTAGTAGCAATATTTTTATGACCCAGCATCTCTTGTACATCTCTTAAATTTGCCCCATTAGCCAATAAATCTGTAGCAAAACTATGCCTAATCCCATGAGGAGTTAATTTTACCGGTAATCTGGCTTTTCTGCAATATTTATCTACAAGCCGCTGTACACTTCTAGCAGTTAAACGCATAGATTCACCATCAGCTAGTAAATCTGGTTTCTTGCCAGAAAAACGGATAAAGACTGGTTGCCAGTTATCTTCTCGAGAAGCAAGCCAGCGCTCTAGCCAGACTTTAGCCCGATCACTTAAAAAAACTACTCGAGGTCGTCGGCCTTTACCAATTACGCCAAATTCCTGTCTTTTTAGATCTATCTGGTCTCTATCTAAGCTCACTAACTCACTAACCCTCAACCCAGTAGAGAACAGCACTTCTAAGATAGCTTTGTCCCTTAAACCAGTCTTTTTTGAGGGCTGTGGCTGTTGCAGCAAATGCTCAATCCGCTCTCGACTGGCAAACTTCATAGGAATTGATTCTGCTTTAGGTAGGTCCATTTTCTCTGGATGAAGTACCTTAGCGTCATGTTTTACCAGCCATTTAAACCAGGACCTCAGGGCAATAATGTGATACCCTTGAGTAGTTTTAGATAAAGTCCGATCTTGATCATCACAATATCTAGCCAGGTAAACTCGGTATTTTCTCAAGATCTCTTGATCTAACTCTTTTAAATCAGTATAATTCTGAGCAGTAAACCAATCAATAAATCTAGTCAGATAGTGCTGGTAATTACGAATGGTTAACCGGCTTAAATTACGTTCTACCTCAAGATGTTCGAGAAAGTTATTAAGAGCTGGCTGGGGTAGAGTAGAGGTATTCATGATTGGCTTAACTGCCTACTTAAAGCTAATATAACACATCCCAGAGTAAAATAAAGTTGTTGAAAATAATATAGGATTTTAGCAGAGTTTTGAATACTCTGCTAAAATAGAGTTTTTAAAATAAATTCTGATACATCAGTCTAATTTTAACCACGTTTTTAGAGATCCAAAAAATATAGACTCTCCCCTTTTTAAAAAAAACGGACGTTAACAATAGTTAACAATAAAAATACTTATTTATGTTGTTTTTGATACACCACAATGATAAATTTGCTTAATTGTGAACTTGCTTACGCTGTCATCAATCAATTAACAAACTCATTAATGACAATAACTTTGTGAATAAAAATTCATAAATTTGTAATAATCAACGAAATTGTACACAAATTGTCAACAAAGATGGGAAATAACCTGGTCTGTTCATTAACTATCTCTTAGAAACAACTCCCAGGCCTGATAAAAAGCTCTTTAAATAGCTTAAAAACGGCTTTTTTTATTAAAGATGAGTACCTAATCCTTTAACAAACAGCTTTTTTTACAAAAATGATGAAAAAAAGGTTTTCTTGCTAGTTTTTCTATTTTTCTAAAGATCTAAAGGCTAAATCGTTAAAACTAACCTACTTTACTCTTAACTGCATTAGAAACTCCTTAAGACTGATTTATCAATCAGATTTAACTCTACCAGGCTCTTACCAGGCTAAAAATAATGGCAGGGGAGTGTTTTAAGTGATTTTTGAGATATCCAGAGGTAAAAGCAGCCAGTCAATAAAATAACTAACAAATTGATATCAAAGAGAATAACTGAACAAATTTATTACAAACAATAAGCTTGATAAATCAATCTAAATTAAGAAAAACTTAAATAAAAAACGTAAAAAATCACCTTTCAGGCCTACCTTGACCTTACGTCGTAAAAGTTATATTGTGCGACATAATACAACTTGCTTCAATGACTTTCTATTTAAAAGAGAGGACCTTACCCCACTACTAGCACTTTTTACTTATTTAAATCCTTTAATCTACTCAAATTGTCATTCAAATAGTTGTTTTACCTCTATTTTTAGCTATAAAGCAACTTGCACTACTCATTAATCAATGCCAAAACCCTTATTCGGGTTTTTTCTGCTAGCCCTCTGTTCTTTGCAAGCCTAGCCTGGTAAAAACTGAAGTTAATAATTCTTGCAAGCAAAGTGTTTTATTGCCAGATTAATGCAACAATAACACCAACTAACTAAAAAACTAAGATAATCTTAAGACAAATTTTACTCGAGTTTATAGCTGTGAAAAGCCTATAATTTTCACGATCTTTTCATAGTTTTCCACAATATCAAACTATATCAAAACCTTATCAAACTATATCATTTACTCTACTCTACCTCTGGTGAGATCTGGCCTCTTCTCTATTTATCACAAAAATGAATTGACTCTACTCTAGTTTTTGACTCAACAACCCCCTATAATTAATCAGTTTTAATCTTCAAGCTCAATTTACCAATATATTCCAATTAACAAACTATCTTTAAACAATCACCTCAAGTAAACCTGGTGTCGGGCATTATTAACCTTATACTTAGCAACAGAAAACTGTTCAACCCACTACCCTAGTTTATTAACGCAAGATTTGCAAGAAAAATAAAAAACTACTTAGTTTTAAAAATGTCCACCTAATTCTCTTTTTACTTTTCTACTAGCTAGTGTGTTAGAAGCTCCCTTATAATGTGTGATCATGAGCTTTAATGCTCAAAACGAAGACTACCTACTCCTTTATAAAAATCAAGCAATTATTTACAGCCTGAAAAGAAACATTATTGTTAATGTAATCCCTATTGTTCCTAACCAAAAAAGTAGTAACTAAACTAAAAACCCTCAATCTCTCAGGCTGATGAACATAAAACCCATGCTCTGGAGGAAAAACTAAAAAACTAATTAGTGATTAAGAGGTTAATTCTATTAACCAACAAACACCATTGGCTCGCTTTTAACTATCAAGACCCCTGATCTACTAACCCATATACTCCATGAGATTGTTAATTAACAACCATCCAGGTGATGGCGCAGGGAGCACAGCTTTCTCAAGCTGTTGAAAGTAAATTGGTATGCTAAAAAAGGAGTTAGAAAGTTAATTGATTACTAAAAAGGTTGATTTACTAACCCATCAACACCATCCGCTAGCCAGTAAACAACCACTAGGCACTGGCGCAAGGAACACAATTTTCTCGAACTAGTGAGAGCAAAATTCGTGTCCTGGAGCCAAAACTAGGTAAGCTGATTAACTATTAAAAAGCTTAACCTACCAACCAATCAACACCATAAGTTAGTTAGTAGATAATCACTCAAATACTAACGAAAGGAACATGGCTTTTTTAAGCTAATGAAGGCAAAAATCAATATCTTAAAACTAAAACCAGAAGATTAATTAACTATTAAAAAACCTAAGTCACTAACCAACAAACACCATGAGGCTGCTAATTAACAACCACTAGGCACTGGCGCAAGGAACACAATTTTCTCGAACTAGTGAGAGCAAAATTCGTGTCCTGGAGCCAAAACTAGAGAGATTCTTAACCATTAAACAGTTTAGTTTACTCAAAAACCAACACTATCAGCTCGCTTTTAGCCAACCAACTAGACCCTGGCAAAAAAACACACTACTACCCTACTTCAACGGAAACAACACCACAAACAAAATCACCATAAAAATCGCCACTAAAGAGTACTCATTTAAAGTATTTTTAAACAACCGACCACGCAAAAAACTGTGCAGCACCCCCAAACCAACATAAAGCAAACTCATGATAAACAAAGCACTATGCCAAACTGGTAAAGGTAAAAACGACAACAAAACAGCTAACTCAGCAATAATTAACGTCATTAACAGAGCATAAGCCCATAAATTAACGTCTATTTTGCTTTCAAGCCGCACTGCCCATAAAGACATAAAAATCAAAGGAAAATGCACTAAACTAATCAACAAACTATTACCATAAAATGGCAAACGCAATGACAAAATTGAGTTGGTAAACAACAATGAAGTAAGTAAGGTAAAAAACAAACCAATAGCATGGGCAGCATAAACCAACTGAATAGTCCTCCCCTTGGCTACTGAATAAATATTAGCAGTTAAATACAAAGCGTACATGCCAATACCAAACAAAATCAAAATAGCTAAGCGGCTAATTAAGTTGGCTGGTAATAAAAAATAAAATAGACTAACTGCACCAGCATACATCGCTGGTAAAGGCACAATAGTCAACCACTCATATAGTTGCAGATCATCAGCCAGAGCCCAGGCAGAAACCAAATAAGTCACTGCCACAAACACCGCAATTGCTAAATAACGCCAATCTAAAGTTACATATTGGACTTCCCAAAAGCCAAAACTTAATAAACTGGCAGCAATAACAAATTTTTCTCTACGCCGCACTATAGACCTCCTCAACATCTTCATGATCCTCTAGTTTTTCCAGAAGAGCTTCAAGTTGAGTTTTAACGGCCTGATCAGTCACTGGGACCGGAATAGTACAACGATACTCTCCTGTTTGGTCACGCTCAAACATGTATTGAACACTACCTGGTGCGCCCAGCGAGCCATTAGCTTGGTCAAAAAGCTGTCTAATTTCCGACAAGGTTCGGTTGGCATTATCAGTCACTGTAACCACCAAAATGCCTACTCCGCCAGGACCAAAACCCTCATAAACTGTTTCTTGCAGCGCTGCTCCACTAGCACTTTTGCCTAAACCACGGTTAATTGCCTTTTGAATATTATCCTTGGGCATGTTAGCTGCTCTAGCTTTATCAATCAATGTTCGTAAAGTAGGATTTGTCTCTGGATCACCAGATTTGCCTTCTTTAACAGCAATCCGGATCTGTCGCGATAGTTTACTAAAAATCTTACCGCGTTTTTTATCTACTGCAGCCTTACGATTCTTGATGTTAGACCATTTACTGTGACCTGCCATAACAGTAATGTAACAAGTTTTTTATTGGTTGACAATTTGCATTTAACATTTTATGCTAGCTGCTAAATTTGGGGTCAAACTATGCAAAAAATCGCTTCATTAAAAAAACAAGCTATTAAGGCTGCTAAAAACCTAGACTGGGACACTGCTGTAGAGGTCAATCAACAGATCTTAGCTCAATTAGAAAACGATATTGGCGCTCTTAATCGTTTAGGAGTAGCTTATTTGCAATTGAAAAAACCTAGTCAGGCTAAAAAAGCTTTTAAGCAGGTATTAAAACAAGATAAATCTAATCAGCTAGCCAAAAAAAACCTGGCCAAAATCAAAAACAATCAAACTGACAATATTTGTAATTTTACCCAAGGGCACTTTATTCAAGAGCCAGGAAAAACTCGGATTGTTAAGCTAAAACGGCTGGCAGGCAAACCAGTATTAAAAAAACTCACTATTGGACAAAAATGTCAGTTAGTGTGCAAAAATCGTTATATTTCGGTTGAAACTAAAAAAAACAACACTTATATTGGCTCCTTGCCTGAAGATATTTCTTGCCGATTAGCCAAATTAATTAAAAGCGGCAATGAGTATAGTTGCTGCGTGCATTCTTGTACTGAAAAAACCTGCCGGGTGCATATTCAAGAAACCAAGCGTTCCCCTAAAAACGCACAGATCCACTCTTTTCCGCCTAATCGCTCTACTTTAACTCAGTCAAAACACATCAATACTAGCAACTTTGTTTTAGAAAAAGACATTCCAGTACAAGTAGTTAATACTGATGAAGATGAAACCGACACCACCAAGATTAAAGAAAAAATCAATGAGATAGCCAGTGGCTAAGATCCTCTCCCAAAATCAACACTGCTTTAGCGCGATAAAGTTGTAAAATATCCTCTTTGACCTCAAGTTGATCTGCCGCCGGTAATAGTTTAACTAACTGTTGATTAACTAAATCACAACTGGCTTCAGGCGCAGCTGCAACCTGCAATTGGGTTTGTGCTGCTGTCTGGTGTTCACTAGTAATACGAATCACCAAAAACCCTTCTTGCTCTAACAAACCAGCAAACCGACTAGCTAAACCAGTGATGTCAGTAGTATTAACCACTGCTACTGGGCATTGTTGATAAGCTAAATCATGACTAGCCAGCTGAATATCAATCTGTTGCCAATCCATACCAACTTGCGGATCAACTTGATAAGCTGCAGTAGTTAAGCTTGAAAAATGGGCTTTTTGAGCAAAAAAATACCAACTCAACCACTGCTTGAACTGAATCAGAGCTGACCAATCATTTACTGAATACAACTGTTGCTTGAGTTGGTCTTGTAAAAAAGCCTGCCACTGCACCCGAGTTTCCAACTCTACTGCATTGGGTAAAACCAAGACCTGATCAACAATATTATTTAAAGCCAAGCTAAAACCTAGCTGATCTGCCTTAGTTAGCCCAGGTTTAAACTCAAAAGGCACTACTACTATTTGCTTGTTTGGCGGATCTAACTGGATAAACCAAGCTCGGTTAACAAAATCCTCTGAAGATGCTGGTTGGTTGTAAAAAACCAAGTTTTGGGTTTGTTTAACTGGAAAAAGATAACCAGCACTTAACCAAGCCATCACCACTACTCCACCAATAACCAAAATCACTAGGAAAATAGCTAATAACCAGGACTTTAATCTTGCCAACCACCCTCCTAACCAGTTCAGCTTAAAACCAAATTTAGGGCGCGGTTTAAAGCGTGAGCTGAATTTAGATTTAACTTTGGCATAATCTCGCAACATTATAATAATCTCAGTTCTACCAGAAGTCTTGAGGCAATAGCAAAGCTAAGCTGACTCTCCCACAGCCAAACGACTAAAGCGTTTAATCTCCATCTTTTCCCCAATCTTGCCACTCAAAGCTTTAACTTGCTCAGCAACAGTTTGCTGAGCATCATGGATCGACTCCTGAGTCAATAACTCCTTAAGATCTTGAGGATTCATTGCTACTATCTGCATGGCCAACTGCTTAGCTAGCTTTTTAAACTGCTGGTTTTGGGCCACAAAATCGGTTTCACAACCAAGCTCTACCAAGGCTGCAATCTGACCATTAGTGTGTACATAATTGCCAATCAAACCTGCTTTTGTTTGACGATCGGTCTTTTTTTCTGCTCGAGCCAAACCTTTGGCTTTAACTAATTCCTGCGCCTTTTGAAAATCTCCTTTGGCCTCAGTTAGAGCTTTTTTACAATCCATCACTCTAGCTCCAGTAGCTTGACGAAGTTTTTTAATATCTTGAGTGGTAATTTTAGCCATGAAAATCCTTTAATATACAGTTGTTAATTTTTATAAGTCTGCTGATTAATAATTAAATACCAATTTATCAATATTTTTACTCAATAAAAGTCAGCTGGTTAACTCAAGCAAGCAACTTTAACTGCTTTTGCCAGCTTTATATGCTTGAGCAACTTGCTGAGTAATTAACTTAATACTGCCAAAAGCATCATCATTAGCAGGAATAGGCAGGTCAACTAAGTTAGGATCAGCATTAGAATCAGTAATAGCGATGACTGGAATATCCATAGTTTGAGCTTCTTGCACAGCAATTTGTTCGCGCACTGGATCAACCACAAACAAGGCATCTGGTCGGCGTTTAAGTTGTTTAACTCCTTGAAAAAACCGCTCTAGCCGAATTAACTCTTTTTTTAGCTGAACTTGTTCATATTTAGTATAGTTTTCAAATTTATCCGACTCCAAACCCTTTTCCAACTCCAACATGTGCTTAATAGACTTGTAGATTTGTTTCCAGTTAGTTAAAAATCCACCCAGCCAGCGTGAGTTAATATACATGGCTCCAGCATCAAGGGCAGCTTCAGTAATCACTTCTCTAGCCTGGCGTTTAGTACCTACAAAAATCAACAGTTTGCCTTCTTTGCCTAGTTGATAAGCATAGTTATATGCTAACTGCAGTTGTTGAGCAGTTTTAGCTAGATCAAAGATGTGGACCCCATCCTTTTCCATATAAATATAAGGAGCCATTTTAGGATGCCACTTGCGTTTTTGATGGCCAAAATGACAACCAGCTTCTAGCAATTGTTGCAGATCATATTCTGGAGCTTTATTAGGCAGTTTAGTGAGATCAAGATTAGTCATATTGTCCTTATTTGGCTTTATCAGCCTGGCAAAAAAGCTTAACTCAGGACGAAAAAACTATTTTGCCTGTTAATTAATAATCAACTTGAATAGTGATTTTTTGCTAACTTACTCAAGTTTGTTTGCTAAGTATATCACATAAATCTAAAGAGTTCTCTAGTAAACAACTAACTGTAACTGGACCAACTCCTCCAGGCACTGGCGTGATAAAGCTGGCTTTGGGTCTGACTGAGGCAAAATCTACATCTGGTTGAGGCTCACCAGCATCAATCACAATAGTACCAGAACTGATTAACTCACCAGTCACTAAACCAGCTACACCAGTAGCAGTTACAACAACTTGACCATCTTTCAAACCCTGATTTTGCGCAACTCTATGATGCAAGGCCTGCCGACCCAAAAGTTCTGCTTCATGACCCTGATTTTTAAGCTCATAAAACAAGGG
>WJLO01000119.1 GCA_014728425.1 Minisyncoccota bacterium
CCTCATCACCATGAATAACTTGCCAATCTCCCTCTCTCCATTCTATGTCTAGTATTCCATCTTGGTTATTAGTAACCATCCCTTCCCTTGTTTTATCACTCAATTCTGTAATTTTATCTGTAATTTTAGCGCCTACAGGAAACAAAATTCTCAGTTTCTCAACTGGAAAGACTTTTTTTTCTTTGGTTTCAGCTCCCATTTCCCCTCCTTACTCCAAACCCAACTGAGCTGTGGTAATATCTAACAGCTCATTGGTAATACTTGCTTGTCTTGATTTGTTATAAACTAATCTGAGCTCTGCCATTAAGTCTTGAGCGTTTTCACTCGCATTCTTCATCGCCACCATTCTAGCACTATGCTCACTAGCTTTGGCTTCTAAAAAAGCATGATAAACAGTGTTTTTGACATAAAAAGGTAATAGTTGGCGTAAAATCTGTTTAGCACTAGGTTCAAAAAGGTAAGTTTTAGTTAATGATTTTGCTGCTACTTTTTGTTCAACTACATCTGGAGTACTAAAATCTACAATAGGTAAAAGCTGGGTGGTTTTGGGTTGTTGCGATAACGTATTAATAAAATCCATATAAATCAAATGAACCGAAGCAAACTGGTGTTTTTGAAAGCCATTCATTAACAAATCAATAATCGGCACTAAATCATTAATTAATAACTTTTCTGGCAAATCAGTAAACTGGGCATGAATCTCCATGTTTAATTGACGAACAAAGTTAACTGCCTTTTTACCTACTGCCACTACTTGAGAGTTGGGATATTGCTCTTGCCAATCTGCCAAACTTTTTAACAAATGAGCATTTAAGCTACCACACAAACCCTTATCAGTAGCAATCACCAAAGCCAAATCTACTCCTTGGCCATGATCCGCCAACAAGGGATGAATCTCACTATCAATTACATCAGAAACTTTTTGCAAAGCTTGATATAGTTCTTGAGCATAAGGACGAGCAGCCAGAGCTTGATGCTGGGCCTTTTTCATCTTACTAGCTGCTACCATTTCCATAGCCTTAGTAATCTTAGAAATATTACCAGCAGTGTTAATCCGACGCTTAAGTTGACGAGTGTTAGCCATAACTTATCCCTTTGCAGGTATTGTTACTGTCTCTTGCATGCTTACCAACCAATCTTGATGTAACTGATTAAAAGTCTTAATCAAATCAGTGAGTTTCTTTTCTAAACTTTCAGTTAATTGAGCTTGTTGCTCAATTGCTTTAATAATTTTGATACCTTTAGTTTCTAAATGGTTTAAAAACTCTTGCTCCCAGAGCTTAACTTTATCTTCTTGAACTTGATCTAAGTGCCCATTAACAGCTGCAAAAATCACTGCTACTTGTTTAGGCACACTTAAGGGTTGGTCCCAACCTTGTTTTAAAATCTCATTTACTCTAATTCCTCGATCTAATTGTGCCTTAGTCTTAGCATCAAGATCAGCACTAAACTGAGCAAAAGCTTCTAACTCTCTAAACTGAGCTAGATCTAACTTCATTGAACCAGCTACCTGCTTCATGGCTTTAACCTGAGCAGCACTGCCTACACGCGAAACAGACAGACCCACATTGATTGCTGGCTTCACTCCAGCGTTAAAAAGATCAGTCTCAAGATAAATTTGACCATCAGTAATTGAGATCACATTAGTAGGAATATAAGCAGAAACATCATTAGCTTGAGTTTCAATAATTGGCAAAGCAGTAATCGAACCTCCGCCATGATCAGCATTTAACTTACAAGCTCTTTCTAATAATCGGGAATGGAGATAAAAGACATCGCCAGGATAAGCTTCACGACCTGAAGGACGGCGGAGCAATAAAGAGATTTCTCGATAAGCTTGAGCATGTTTGGTTAAATCATCAAAAACAATTAAAACATCTTTGCCTTGAGCCAAAAAATATTCTGCAATACTTTGACCAGCATAAGGAGCTAAAAACTGCTCTGCTGCACTAGCAGAAGCTGTAGCAGCCACAATTGTAGTGTAATCTAAAGCCCCACGTTCTTCTAAAATCTGCTTACTTAGGGCTAGAGAAGAGGCTTTTTGACCAATACAAACATAAACACAGATTACGCCTTGATCAGCTTGATTCAGAATAGTGCCCAAAGCAATAGCTGTTTTTCCAGTAGAACGATCACCAATGATCAACTCTCGTTGACCCCGACCAATAGGAATCATAGCATCAATAGCTTTAATACCAGTTTGTAAAGGTTGATTAACTGACTCACGGCTAATTACTCCTGGAGCAATCCGTTCCAAAGGCAGTTGTTTTTTGGTTTTAAGCTCACCCTGGCCATCAATAGGTTTGCCTAAGGCATTAACTACTCTGCCCAAAATCTTATCACTCACACCAACAGACAAAATCTGACCTGTTCTTCTAATGGTGTCACCAGCCTTAAGATCTTTAATAGAGCCAATAGCTACAATCCCGACCTGATCTTCTTCTAAGTTCAAAGCTAAACCAAACTGATCATGACCAAGATCTACTAACTCACCAGCTTGAAGATCATCTAAACCTTGGGCAAAAACAATACCATCGCCAAAGGCAGTTACTCTACCTACTGACTCTACTTGAGGGCTCAAATCAATGTCCTGAAGAATCTTGGTTAAAGTTTTTGCCATAAGTTATGCGTGCTTCACTAATTGATCTTTAATTTGCATTAATTTTGCCTGCAAAGTAGCATCGATCTCTCTTGAGCCAAGCTGCAACTTAATCCCTCCCAAAACTTGCTGGTCCAGCTCTTGGATAAAATCTACTTTTTTACCATACTTAGCAGTCACAGCTTTTTTGATTTTTTGCAACTGGCTGTCACTTAAAGCATGGGCAGTAGTGATGGTTACTTTTAACATAAGCTTGTTTTTTGCCTTAGTTAATGATTAAACTTCTTGCAAAACTTTTTTCAACTCTTGATCAATTAATTTTTTATCAGCACTAGCCGTAAGTTTTTTATTAATAAGCTTGCTAGTAACTGCTACAACTGCCTCAGCCATTTGATCTTGCATCTTTTTTAATTGCTGAGCTTTTTCGGTTTGCCAGCTAGCTCTTAATTTACTAACCTCAGCCTGAGCTTGTTCTTTAGCTTCAACCAGCAGTTGCTGCTTTTGCTTAGTAGCAGTTTTTTTGGCCTCCTCAATAATCTTAGTTGCCTGTTGCTCTGCCTGGTGC
>WJLO01000120.1 GCA_014728425.1 Minisyncoccota bacterium
GCTATTTCTTTGTCTGAGAGACTGAGATTTAAAGAAAAATTGCAAGGGCTGAAAAATATTCCTTGGCAAACTCTGGTAATGCATGGAAGCTTGGCAGCTGCTAGAGCAGCAGTTTATAAAACAGGCAAATTGTTCGCGATGAAAATTTTTGGGGCCCCAGCTTCAGTAGTAGGAGCAGGGGTAGAATTGGGACGAGACGCTCGTACAGTGAGAAAAGAAGGTCGGGCTGGTTTGTATCGTGAACGAGCTGCCAATCTGGGCGAGCGGACAGGTTTTGGTTTAAGAGGATCGACACCTGAAAGACAAGCTAAAATAAAAGAGTCAGGTAAATGGGCTAGAATTAAGAGAGCTATAGAAAGGGTTGCAAGTGTATTAGATGCTTTTCCTAATGCGGTGGTGCAGGTAGCTTTGCGGATTACTGCAAATAGGGCAGCCGCTTCTCGACTTTTAACTCTCGTTGAAAACCAAGCTCAAAAAGAAGATCTAAGTCAAGAACGAGCCATACAGGCAATTGTTGAGCAAGCTGCAGATGATCCTAATGTTGCAAAGACTGTTTTGAGAGGTGTTCAAGCTTTGGCAGAGTTAGAAGCTTTAGGTGAGGAGGGTCAATATGGTGATATCGATGTTTATGGCGCAGCAGGCGCTAGAGGATTAGGCTCTCTTTTAGACAATCAAGTTGACCCTGGCCATGATGGGGATTCCTTTAGGGAATTACATGCAGTATTTAGGGCTAATTCCCAAGACATGAGGCAATCTTTTTCAGGCCAAGATAAGTCAGCAGCCCTGAAAGTATTAGATCAGCTGCATGAAGTTGATACGACGAGTCAAGCTCAATGGCGAGTTGTCGCTGCTTTAGCAGGTAGTGCAGCAGCAAGATTTATCACACTTGAAGCGCAAAGAGCACTAATTAAAGAAATCTTTGCTGATAAGGAAGGTGCTCAAGACTTGGAGAGAGTAGATGAACAGGCTGAAGTGCCACCTACTCAAGCTTCTCACACTGCAACTCTTGAACCCACAGCTGCTGCTCCGCCAACAGCAACAACAACACCAGCGATTACTGCAACTCCTGAACCAACTGAGGGTTTTAGCAACACTCCCACTAGCACGCCAAGACCAACAACTACTGCAACTCTTGAACCCACAGCTGCTGCTCCACAACAACCAGATGTTAGTTCCGCTGTTTGGCAACGTCCAAATGAAGTTCCCCAACCTCGTACTGCGGCTGAGCAAGCAAGAAGGCTAGAAGAACAGCTGCGTCAGGGACCGGAACCTGCAGGAGCTACTAGTGATACTGGCTCAGTAGTGCCAAACCAGCCGCCAGCTACCCCAGGCTCAACAGCTCGTCCAACGTCAGCAACTGGGCCTATTGCTGAACCAGCGACACCAGCTACTACAAGTCCTGAACCAGAAGACATCATAGGTACTGAAGAACCTTGGACCGCTAATCGCTCTTTATGGGATCACACTAGAGATGTGTTGACAGAACATGACTTAACTAAAGCAGCTGGTCAAGAGTTAACAGATCCAATTAAAGATGTTAGTAAAGCCTTAAATCGCTTAGGCGGACATCAGGTTAATTGGGAATCACTGAACCCACAAGCAAGATTTGCTACTTTTACTGGTACTAGTTTAACTGACTTAGCTGATTTGCCTAGTGATTTTACAGGGGCAGTCTTGTCTGATCAAGCTATGGTTAAACTAGCTGAGTTTGGAAAAGACGTTTTAAATGATAAGCCTGGCCTGGATCCAGCAGCAGCTAAAATATTTAAAGACTTGATTGCAGGAAGATTATTAAGTGAAGACATGACTCCAGAACAAGTTAATAAAATGTTGGAAATTGCTAATCAACCATAACAAGATTAAAGAAAGCGCTTATGTCACCTGTCCTGAATCAACAACTTCGCCAAGTAAATATCCGGAAAATTTTAGGTAATTCTGTTAAATCTAGCCAGATAGCTCAAGGCCTGAAAGACATTATTAGTATTACCTGGACTAAATTCATGGCTGAAGAAGTAGAAGATAAATTTAGTGAACAACAGCTTTTTGAACTAACAGAGCTGGTTTCTAATCCAGAGAGTAAGCCTGAAGACTTTTTTTCTTTTATGAGAACAGTAATGCCAGACTTTAATCGGCGTTTTCAAGAGAAGTTATTAGAAAGCAAAGCTGAGATTATCCGTGGCCGGATTATCGAACTAGCCGATTCATTAGAAGAACAAACAACTAACGAGTTGAACAGTTTAATGAAGCAAGGTGACTGGTTAAAATTAGAACAGAAACTGGTTGCTTTACAAAGTTAATGATTAGAACTCTTGTTAAGCGTTTTTCTTAGTTAGTAAATAATTTGTAGAGATTAAGGACTTTACTCTTCTTCTTCTTCTTCCTTAACTACATATCTTTCATAAACGGTTTTACCTTCTTCATTAGTAGCCCGATTGCAATCTGCGCAATAGCCTTCCATAACTGGATCAACATAAAGAGTGCGTTTTTCTAGTACTAAATTATCAGTTTGTTCTCCTGGGGCCGGGGGCAAGCCAGTATCGGGCTTAACCCAGATTTCTTGAGTAATCATTTGTGAGCGTGAAGGTTGGCCTTCTTTCCAAAACAATTCATTGTATCGCTGATGACAGTCTTTGTTGGTTAGTTGAGGAGGTAAGCCACTAGCACAAACTCCTCCAGCTAAGACATCATGAGGCTTTTCTGGCCATTTAGGTTCTTGGCCCTGCAGTACATAA
>WJLO01000121.1 GCA_014728425.1 Minisyncoccota bacterium
GGTCTATCACAGAGCAAGGTTCTCGTGATAGTTGAGCTGATGGCCCTGTTTCAGTTATAAACATGTCTTTAGACCAGTAGTGTCTTTATCTCAGTAAACCGGGCGGGCTTTTGTCCTGCTACCTGTACTTGGGTTAATTTTAATTTACCATGATCAATATTACATTTTAAGATCTTCATTCTTTTTGGACCTTTTTTAGTGGGAATAATGGTCCATAGACCGGGCCAAGGATAAAAGGCGCGGCAGCTTCGTTCGATTTTTTGTGCCAGATTAGTTTGAGCTTTGGCTTGACTATTTGGTTTAATTGCAGTGATTTTTTGTGCATTTAAGATTTTTTTCCAAGGGATAAAGCCAGCTTGTTTAGTGAGTTGTTTAGCAATTGGAGTGGGTGATTTGGTTGGTTGGGGTTTTTCTTTGATGCTGCCTTGAGCGTAATCAATCAGAATTTGGGGTAGTTTGCTGGCTATTAATTTAAAGCTATGTTGGTAATATTCTGTTTGAGTCCAGTGTGACTGAACACTAAATTTTTCTTGATAAATAATTGGACCAGCATCAAGTTTATCAGTAAGTTTAAAAACTGTTACTGCAGATTCAGTTTCGCCTTTAAGTAGGACAAATTGCCCTGGAGAACTGCCTCGCCAGCGGGGTAGAGCAGAGGGATGGATGTTTAAGGGAGCAATTTTGGGCAGTTGTAACAGCCAATTAGGAATTCTGTAACCAAAATCTACAGTTAAGAGAAAATCTGGTTGATTTATTTTGAGTTTTTGTTGAGCGGCATTGATTTGTTGTTTTGTTTGCTGGTCAAGTTTTTTACTAACAGCAATTACTGGCAGCTGTTTTTTTTCAGCCCAGCGGTGAATTGGGTTTTTATTAATAGTTTTTTGCCGTCCTACAGGCTTAGGTTTGGGAGTGAGCAGCCAAACAATCTGAAACTGTTTATGACTGGCTAGGGATTGCGCACAAGTCAAACTATGTTGAGTTGAGCCAGCCAGAGCAACTTGAAAAATATTAGTGGTCATGATGACTTAGCCTAAATTTTAATTTAAAGTACCTGCTAGTTAACAATATTTCAAAATTTATTATTTTACTAAGGTTGTAACTGGTGTTTAACATTGGGTAGTTGATGATTGGTGATTTTAACTTAAGATTGGTTATTAATTTAGATTAAAAAAACTTAAAACATCTCTAATAACGAGCGATCAGTGATCTCTACTAATTCTTCAGCAATTTCTTGGTATACTGGCAAATTATTTTGTAAACAATGATCAGTAAATAAGATGCCGTTTAAATGATCTAACTCATGTTGAATCACGCGGGCAGCAAAATCATCAAAGCGTTGAGCTTGTTTTTTGAGCTGACTGTTTGCTATTACCTGATAATTGAGTTCTATCCATTGCCAGCGCGGCACTGGGCCATAAATCTTTGGTAATGATAAACAGCCTTCTAGTTTGGGTTTTTTTGGGTTTTTACCTAAGGTTTGTTTTTTACTATGCTTGCTGATCTGGGGATTAAATAAAGCTATGGGTTCAGGGAATTTTCGCGGAATGTTAAGAGCAATAACTTGCCAAAGTTTATCAACTTGATTAGCAGCCAAACCCACGCCTTTAGGCTCTTTGCTTTTAGCGAGGGTAGTTATTAAATCTTGGCTAAACTGCAAGATTTTTTTATCCAGTTTTTTTACTGGTTTGGCTTGTTGGCGCAAAGTTGGATGAGGCGCAGTAATGATTTTCATAATAATATTATCCCATAATAACTCAAATTTATGAATAAAGAACCATGAGTAAGCTTAAAGCCAAGTTTAATTAGCTTGTGGTTGAGCACTTAAACTAGCCTGGATACTTTGTAGGCGTTGTTTTATCTTGGTTTGTTGAGGATTAAGATAATCTAAGATGTATTGATAATGAGCTGCTGCCGCTTGGAGTTGCCCTTGGTTAACTAGTTGTTCAGCTAGTTTAAGGCGGGCTCGCTCATAATTGGGCTTCATTTCAACAGCTTTTGTTAAGGCTGCGATCCCAGCTTGGGAGTGATCTAGACTAAGTTCTACAAGACCGAGGTTGTACATTAGTTTTGCATCAGTAGGAGCCAGAGTTAAAGCATGGGTTAAAGTAGCTTGGGCTTCTTCTAGCAATTGGGGTTCTAGTTGGGCTAAAGTGATCAAGACCCTGGCTCTAGTTTTATAAAAGTCTAAATGTCGAGAGTTCAACTGTAAAGTATGGTCACTAGCCTGAAGAGCAGCTTGGGCTAATTGAGCACTAGCAGTACTGTTTTGTTGTAGTTGTAATTGAATGGCTAGTTGAGCATAGTTTTCTGCTAGTTCATCATAAAAGACTGGCTCATGGGGAGACTTAATTACTGCTTGTTGTAGGTATTCACTCCCGGCATTAAGATAACCAGCGTTACTAAGTTGTTTACCAGTAGCATAAAGGTTATCTGCTTGCCACCAGCTAAAGACTACTTTTAAGCAATAGAGACTAGCCAAGATTAATAAAAATAGGCCAAGACTTTCTGGCCAAGATAATTGATGAGTTGTAGGAGTTGATTGAGTTGATTGATTAATAGTTTGTTTTTGATTACCAATGAGCTTACTAAGTAAAGCCATGGTGATAAACATCACCACAGTTACTGCTACTGTAGAAAAGCCAAAAAAGTTGGAAATAGCTAAAGCAATAAAGCTAGCTAAGAGGCCTAAACTAATCAGACTTTTTTCTGGTGAAGAGCTTTGTAGCTGCTGCCAATAAGTTTTTAGGGTTAAAACACTAAACCAACCTAAAATCAGCAAATAACTGCTTAAACCCACAATACCAGTAGTAGCTAAAAGATTAAGCCATTCATTATGTGCTTTGTTATATAAAAAATCCCATTCTGAAACCAGGTTATGTGCTACAGGTCGGTCTTGGTAATAACTATAGGCAAAAGTTTCTACACCAGAACCAAAAAGGGGATAGCGTTGCCAAACTTTGATAGCACCTTGCCAAACAATTTTACGAATGTCAAAAGACTCAGTCCCACCTTGTTTAACTAATGGTGCTGCCTGGCTAGCATTGTTAGTAGAGCCTGGTGGGCTTTTGGCTGCTGTTGGTTGTTTATCAACTTGCTGTGCAGCTTTTTTAGCAGGTTTAGGGCTGGTTAGTTGTTGCCAAAGCTTGGTTATTGAAGGAGTAAAAGGGGTGCCAAATATAGTAATGATTAAACCAAAACTGATGCCCACTATTGCTAGTTTTTGTCCACAGTTTTTTTGCCACTGGCGTTTTTTACCAGCTGACTCAAGTTGTTGATAACCTTGATACTGTTGCCAGAAATAACCTAAACCTAAGATTAACAAACCCATTGCTAAAGCACCAACGCCAGAACGAGACTTGGTAAAGATCAAGGCCACAAACATTAAAATACTGCTAGCTAAATAAAAGTTGGCCTGCAAGTTTAGCCAATCTTTGGCTTGAGTTTGTTTTAACCATAAACTTAAACTAATAGGCATTAGAGTAATTAAATAAGCTGCTAGCCAATTTGGCTGTCCTAAAGTAGCATAAACTCGAGTTTGTACATCTTGCACCCAGCATTGAACATTAAACTGATTACTGATCATTAAACAGCTTGGTGAATGGCCGAAATGCTCGGGAATGGCATAAAGACTTACTAGTAAACCACTTAGCACAATGGTGCGCAAGAGAGGCAGGAGATCTTTTTTAGTGAGATTGCTAACAGCAGCATGATAAAGCAGTACATAACTAATAGTAGAAAGTAATCCTCCATGAAAACGGGTGTAATAACCTAATAAAGAAGTGCGCAGATGGATCGAAAAAAGGGTGGCTAAAATCTGCGAAGCTAAAAAGATCCAGATGGGCCAATCCAAAGAGCTTTTTTTAAAAATTAAGCGTCGGTTAAACAGCATTCGGCTAGCCCAAGCAGTGCTGATTAGTACAGTAAAAGCATAAACCCAAAGCATTTTAGGAAACTCAAACAGTTCCTCATTAACAGTAGTAAAGATTAAAGGTGTAGTCAGTAATAAAGTGTGAAATAAAATTCTGATGATAGTTAAAGGATTTATTAGGGCAGTTAAGTTAAAAGAGCTAGATGCTGTTGGCGAGGTTTGGCTGGAATGAGAGGATTGATGATGATTCATGAGGGTAGTATAACGCAATCAAGCAGTGCTTTAAATGTCATAGGCAGGGGTGAGTTGCGCTTATTCGGTTTTTTTCTGTCTTTCTGGAGCGAGTTTTTTTTGCTACAGTAAATGATACTAGCAATTATCAGAGAAATTATATGCCAAATCTTCAAACTATGCCTGCAAATGATTCTTATGTTAATAATTACTCACCTCCGGGCAAAAAACAACCAAATAAAATGACTAAGCCAGCTGCTCAGCCTTCGTCGACCTCAGCTGCTAATGCTGTGAAGTCAGCGCAGAGCTCAAGCTCAGTAAGTAATCAGTCTCAGCAAGCAGAGTTATTAGAAGAACAAAATATTTTTGAGTTGCTAGGTGTTAAAGATGGTACTGAAGCAGAAAAAGAACAGTTTTTAGATGAGTTGCAACAAGTGATTTGGGAAGATTTTTTAGAGAATGATGTTGATTTGCTGGTCACTACTCAAGAAATGAATCAAGTTAACAGTATTCAAAACCAAGTTGGTAAAACTGCAGCAGAGAAACAAACGGAATTAGTGAGTTATTTGGCCAAGCTGGTGCCTGATTTAGAAGAAATTATGTTAGAAAAGGCCTTAGAACTTAAAGAAGAAATGGTTTTTGAACGAGTGAAGGGCATGAAGGATTTTTATGCTGGCCAGACACAAAAACTCCAACAACTTGAACAAGCCGAACAATTGTTTCGCCAAGACCAATGGGCTAGTGGTGCTAAGATTTTAAATAGCCTTAGCTAGTCATTAACTGATTGATAATTAGCAATGCTGTTTGGTTAGAGCGATTGTTAATTCAACTATATTTTATTTTCAGACTGATTTTTTAAACCTACTAGCTCTATGTAGTTAAATCTGGTATTCTCAAGCTAATATGAGTCGGTTTGAGGATTTTTTAACCCGTTTTCAGGTTAATAAACTGCCTAAGATCATTCCAATACAAAGGCAAACTATTTTTGTTGATTTTGGTTCAGCAAACACACGTTTGATTACTAATGGTCAACTAGTGTTTCATCAGCCCACCAGCTTGGTTTATCAACCTAGTCAGCAGGCTGTGCTAGCTATTGGCGATCAAGCAGCCCAGTTTTTGAGTCAAGGCTTAGCCAGTTTAGAGCTAGCTAAGCCATTGCAATATGGGGTAATTGCTGATCCAACTCTAAGCAAGCTGTATTTACAGGCTGTTATTAAAACTCAATTACAACAGCCACAAATTTGGTGGCAGCGTTTTAGTGGTTATTTAGCAGTGCCAGCAGGTATTACTCCAGTAGAAAAAACTGCCTTAACTCGAGTATTGAATCGAGTTGGCTGGGGTCAGTTAAAGTTAGTGAGTAAAGCTCAAGCCCTGATTAATCGACTCAAGCAGCACCAATTAAGTCAAGATTTATTAATTATTGATCTGGGGGCTCAGGTTACTGAGTTAGCTTTACTCACTCAAGGTCAGTTAGTTAGTGAACAAACCATTGAATTTGGGGGTCAGCTTTTTACCAAAACAATTCAGGATTTAGTAAAGCAACATCATGCTTGTGAAATTAGTTGGTCAACAGCTTTAAAACTCCATCATCAACTTGGGAGTTTACAATCAACTAATGAACACAAGTTAGTGATAAGAGGTAAGGATTTATTAACCGGTACGAGCAAAACTTTAACAGTTAGTGCTCATGAGTTTCAGCCAGAATTGTTAGATTTAAGTAAAAACCTAGCTACTGAACTTAAATGGCAGTTGACTCAGCTGCCAACTGCTGCATTGGTGAAAGCTTTAAACCAAGGAATTTTTCTTACTGGTGGAGCTAGTCAGTTAAATGGTTTAACAGAGTTACTAACTAAGGAGTTAGGTGGTGAAGTAATACTATCGCCAACTCCTAGTTTAGATGTAGTGCAGGGTTTGGCCAGTTAAAGATTGCAAGAGTTTGGTTTTTAGTTTTACAGCAGCTAGCTTAATAATTGTTTGCATATTTAAGTTATGAAGTATTTATTAGTAGAAAAAAATTATTATTATCGTAACTGGTTGGTGTTGTTATTTATCACTGGGGTGCTGTGGTTTTTAGAGTTTTTAGGCTTGATAACCCCTGTTAAAGCTATAGGTGCTCAGGTTTTAAATCCTTGGCAACAGTTTAACGTTAAAGTGGTTCGCCAGGCCGTTGAGCCAGTACAACAATTGCAAATTGCTTTTAAAGCAGCTAGAAAAGTCCAAGATTTAGAGCGTCGATTAGCAGTGGCTCAAGCTCAATTGGGCGAACTTGATGTGCTAAAGGCTGAAAATGCAGCTCTTAAAGCTATGTTAGAAAACCATGATCGCCGGTTGGTAGATAGTGTGATCACCAGCCCGATTATCTCTTTTGCTAATCCAGCTGTAGCAGCAGGTTCACAACAAGGAGTAAGGGTGGGTCAGATGGTGATCAAAGAGGATACTTTATTGGGAGTGATTACCAAGGCTGATCTCAATCAGGCTCAGCTAGTTTTGCTTTGGCAACAAGATGCTCCAAAAATCTTAGCCAAAACCCAACAAGGTGCTAAAGGTTTAGTGCAAGGAGATGGCCGTCAGGTGATTTTAACTGAAGTTCCTGTAGAATTTTCTTTAACAGTGGGGGATAGGGTAGTAAGTTTGGGCCAACCAGGTATTGAGCGAGATGTTTTTATTGGCACTGTGCGTGAAATTAAATCTCCTCCTAGTGCTGCTGTTAAAACAGCGGTTTTAGAACAATATATTAGTTTTTATGATTCAGTAGTAGTGGAGGTGCGTTAATCAATTACTTAAATTATGTGGCAACGAGTTTTAGCTACCAGCAGTAAATTATTAGCTTTGCTTTTAATATTGAGCTTGGAGGTAGTGATTGGTTTGCCGATTTGGTTTTTTTGGTTAAGTTTGAGTTGGTTGTTGCAACTAAAGTTTTATCAACAAGTTGCTTTAACTATGATATTAAGTTATTTTCTAGCCACAAGCCTGCAGTTTTCTTGGGCTTGGAGTTTTCTGTTGTTAACTATTGGTCAGCAATATTTATTACAACAAAGAATTAGGCTTTTTAAAGATCGCACGGTGCGCTGGGTGGCAACGAGCTTGGTTTTGGCTGTTTTAGCCGCTTGGCTAGGAGGGATAGATTGGCAATGGTGGTTAGTTTGGCAGTTAGTTGTTGATCTGTTTTTGTTAGTAGCCTTAACCAGGTTTTTAGCTAGAAAGTTCCAAAGGGTTGTTAAGAACTTGTTGACCAAACAACAGTCTAGTATTCAACTAAGATAAAGTTATTAATGAAAAATAAAGCAGTTTATGGTCGGTTAATTTTATTAGCTACTTTAATAGTGAGTAGTTTTGCTTTGTTGCTAGTTCGTTTAGTTGATCTACAGCTAGTGCAAGGTCAACGGTTTTTAAACTTAGCAGATGATAATCGTTTTTACACTTTAAAGATCCCTGCAGAACGGGGTGTTTTTCTTGATCGTTATCAACAACCCCTGGTTTATAATCAAAAGGTTTATTTTCAGCTTACTGATGCAGAACAGTTGTATGCTCAAACAACAGTGATTGATCGTGATACTGCTTTAGCTAAGTTGGCTAGCACAAGTGGCGTCATTAGTTATCAATTACAACGTTTTTATCGTTATCCTTGGGCGTTAGCTCATGTTTTGGGTTATGTAGGGCCAGTGACTAAAGAAGATTTATTAGCTGATCAGTTATTAAAAGTTAATGATCAGGTGGGCAAGTTGGGTTTAGAACGCAGTTTTGATGAGCTCCTCAGAGGGGTAGATGGACAACAAATTTATGAGATTAATGCTTTAAATCGTAAGCAGCGGTTAGTGCGTGAGCAAGCTGCTGTACCTGGCCAAGATTTATTGACCAGCTTAGATCCTTACTTATCTGCTTTAGCTTTTTCACTTTTAACTGATAATAAAGGCACTATCTTAATAGCTGATGCCAGTAATGGGCAATTATTGACTTTAGTGAGCAATCCTAGTTTTAATGCTAATGATTTGACCAAAAGATTACTTGATCCTGCAGCTGAACAGCATCGCCAACAGCGAGTTCAACAGTTTTTTGCTGATGAGGATAAGGCCTTTTTTAACCGAGCTATTAGCGGAGCTTATCCTCCTGGCTCGGTTTTTAAGTTGGTCACTGCTTTAGCAGGCTTAGATACTGGAGCTATTAATTTAGGCACAGTAGTAGTTGATGAAGGCATTTTAAAAGTAGGGGATTTTGAATATGCTAATTGGTACTATACCCAATATGGCCGTACTGAAGGGGCAATTTCTTTAATCAGAGCTTTGACTAGAAGTAATGATATTTATTTTTATAAAACTGCAGAATGGGTTGGTCCTAGTAAGTTAGCAGAGTATGCTCGGTTATTAGGCCTGGGTCAGACCACAGGTTTAGAAATTGGGCCAGAAACTCAAGGTTTAATTCCTGATCCAGCTTGGAAAGAAAAAACCATTGGTGAACGCTGGTACTTGGGTAATACTTATCACTTTGGCATTGGTCAGGGCGATGTCACCACCTCACCAATTCAGATTTTACAGTTAGTGCAAGCAATTGCTAATCAAGGTCGGTTGTGTAGACCTAGTTTGTTGCAGCAAGATAATCCATTAAACCAATCTCTTAGTGAGCGTTGCGGTGAAGTAGGTTTAAAAACAGCTCACTACCAGGCTGTGCTCAAAGGTATGTTAGGAGCTTGCAGTAGTGGAGGAACTGCTTATCCTTTATTTAAATTTAATCAGATTGTTGAATCAGCCCAATTATCAACAGCATCAGCAACAACCAAAGCAACAGAGTTTTTTCAACCTGGTGCAGTAGCTTGTAAAACTGGAACAGCTGAGTTTGGGAGTACTAATGAACAGGGGTATAAAAAAACTCATGCTTGGTTAGCAGCAATCGTAAATGTAGATCAATCGCAATTAAGTAGTCTAACTGAGTCAAATCAATCGCCAGCAACAGCTACTGCTTCTGCTCAGTTATCAACAGCCGAGCCTGGTGAGATCGATCAACAACCTTTACATCAGCAATGGTTGACTGAAGTGCAAGAACATGGTTTTCCTGAACAATTAGTGATTGTTGCTTTAATAGAAAGCGACCAAGACCAGCCTTATCGCGAGGGTTCTCATGATGCAGCCCCGGTGGTAGCAGCGATTTTGGAGTGGATGTATGGTGATTAGCTAAAAAGTCAGCTAATGGTGTTTGTTTTTGAGTAAATTAAACTGTTTAATAGTTAAGAACCTCTCTAGTTTTGGCTCCAGGACACGAATTTTGCTCTCACTGGTTCGAGAAAATTGTGTTCCTTGCGCCATCACCTGGATGGTTGTTAATTAGCAGCCTCATGGAGTATATGGGTTAGTAGATCAGGAGTCTTGATAGTTAAAAGCGAGCCAATGGTGTTTGTGGGTTAGTAGAATTAATCCTTTTAATCATTAATTAGCCTTTTATTTCCTCCTCCAATACACTAATTTGCTCTCAGCAGCTTGAGAAAGCTGTGTTCCTTGCGCTACAGTTAATGTCAGCATTCTCCGTATAATGAAAGTATGGGCAGAGTTATTTCATCAACAGTTAATCCATACTGGTTAGCTTTGTTGTCATGTGAGGGCGTGGGTGGTCGGACTTTTTTTAAAGTAAAAAATTTTTTACATCAGCAGCAACTAAGTTGGGCTGAGTTTTGGGTCAACAAATTTAATTTATGGCAACAAGTTGGTTTAAATAAAAGGCAGGTGAAATCAATAAAAAATTTTAAAAAAGAGTACACAATTGAAAGTTATTTAGCCAGCTTACAAGCTCAAGATATTTGGGTAATTAGTTATCAAGATTCAGCTTATCCTTGGCTTTTGAAAGAGCTTGAGGATAAGCCAGTATTGTTGTTTGGTCGTGGAGATCGCCAGCTTTTGACTAAGTTAAATCATCATCAACTTCCAATAGGGGTGGTGGGCACCAGGCAAATTACTCACTATGGCATACAAGCTACCCAGAAAATAACCCAAGAGTTAGTCTCTTTAAACTGTTTGATAGTTTCTGGCTTTATGTATGGGGTTGATGTTACTGCCCAACAACAAGCTTTAAAGAGCGGCGGTTATACAATTGGGATTTTGGGTTTTGGTTTTGAAAAAATGTTTCCTGCATCTCATCGATCAATATTTACTCAGATGTTAGAAAAAGGGGCGATATTTCTTACAGAATATTCACCAAAAACTCCTGGAAAAAAGGGTAATTTTGTGCAGCGTAATCGCATTATTGCTGGGTTATCTTTGGGTGTGTTAGTGGTAGAAGCAGCTAGTAAAAGCGGTAGTTTAATTACTGCTAATTATACAGTTGACTATGGTCGCGAAGTTTTTGCGGTTCCTGGACCAATCAATAATCCTTATAGTGAAGGCACTAAGGCGTTGTTAAACCAAGGAGCAACTTTGGTCAGTAGTGGTCAGGAAATCGTTCGGCAGCTTCAAGCCCAGCTTTCAAGCAATTATCAAGCTAAATACCTGAGTTCTAGCAAACCTGATGAGATGAGTCAGATACAGCGTTCTAAGCCTGGTGTTCAAATGCGATTGCTTGAATTTGATTCACCATTGCAAAAACAATTGCATGAGTTTTTACAAACTACAACTGCCTCTAGCAATCAGTTGTCTCAAAGGTTTCAGCAGCCAATTGGCCAAATCAACACTTTGCTAGGTTTGTTAGAAGCCCAAGGTTGGCTGAAAAGAAAAGGGGAAGTTTGGGTTTGTGTTGATAAATTTTGATTACTTTTGCATATTATCTTGACAAGTTAATCAAAGTCGCATAGTATTTTACGAAAATAGCAAGAGGTGTTCATGATGATCAAAACCATTAAGTTCCCTGATGAATCAGTTGAATACATTGCTCCCAGTTGGACTGAGTTGAATCAATTGGCTTTTAAAGTTTCCAAACAAATTCTCCAAGCAGGGCAACGATTTGATCGTATTGTCACGCTAGCCAAGGGAGGCTGGCCTTTAACTAGATCAATGGTAGATTTTTTGCAGACCAATAAAGTTGGTAGTATTGGAGTTCGATTTTATTGTGGCATTAATCAACGTTTAGAAAAACCAGAAATTTACCAAGATTTACCAGTCAGCATTAAAGATGAGAGGGTATTGCTCTTTGATGATGTGGTTGATACTGGTCAGTCAATTGAGTTTGCTAAGCAACACCTTTTTAAATTGGGAGTTAAAAGGGTCACAACTGCAGCTTTGTTTCATAAACCTCAAGCGAGTTTAAAAC
>WJLO01000122.1 GCA_014728425.1 Minisyncoccota bacterium
AATCTACGCAAATCCAGCCAAAAAAGTCTTTAGAGCCTGGAGCAAGAGTGATTGATTCAAATCAAGCACCTGCCCGGAGTTTTACTCAAAAACAACAACAGCAGTACAAAGGTAGCAACCAGCCGGATGAGCTGCCAGTTGAGCCTAATTCAGTTGAAGAGCTGGGAGAGTTTGTTGAGGAAATGGAGCAAGATGAACTTTTGATAGAAATTGATGAATTGGCTAAGGAAGATCTTGAGTCTCAGGCAGAATCTCAAACAGAGGATGATTCAGGTTCTTTCTTCATAGCTCTTTCATATCTTTGGCAGCACAAGATCAAGCCAGGACTTCAAGCAGTACCAGGATGGGTATTGAGTTTGTTAGGGATTGAGTTGTCTTTGGTTTTTTTAGTGATGTTTGTTTTAGGGATGGCTTTTCCAGCTTGGGCTCAAGCAGCTTTGGTGACTGGGATTGCCCAAGCTCGAACAAATAAAAACTGGCAATTACATCAAGCAGCCAAGCATGCTTGGGGCAGAGTCAAGTCAGTAATCTGGTTATATATTGCGCCCTCGCTGGCTGTGGCAGCCAGTTTTATTGGCGGAGTTATCGGGGTGGGGATTGTTTTTTTAGTGGTAAAGTTGCTGTTTAGTAGCTCGGGCTTAGAATCTCTGATCTCAGCGGTCTTGATTATTGTCATCATTGTTGCAGCTTTTTACTTTTTCATCCGTGTAATCTTGGGGCAAATTTTGGGCTTACGTTATGTGGTTTTGGAGAAATTAGGTGGTTGGGATGGTTTTAAAAAAGGTTTTTATGCTACCAAGGGTAATGTCATCAAGATGCTGCGTTTGGGGGCAGTAAATGCCTTGTTTACACTCTTGGTAAACCTGGCTTTGTTTGCCCCTTTTGCAATTACGTTTTTGGCTACAGTTTTAGGTCCTGGTTTTAGCCTTAGTGAACTTTTTGCCAATCCTGTAGATCTCAAAGTCTTTATCCCCTCGGGGTTGATACTACTGCTGACGTTTTTACTGTCTCTTCTTGTTAATGTTTTTATACGCACTTTTGTAACTGCCACTTGGCAATATGCTTATCAAGTTTTGGCCAAGAAAGGATCAGCTAAATGAGTAAAAACAAAGCTTATGCCAACTTATTGCCTCGTTTGTCAGCTCAAGTGATTGATGCTTGTCTTTTAAATCTGCTTAACATTGCTGGTTTATATTGGATGGCTAATGCTAGCTCAATTCCTGAGCTTGTTGCTCGGTTGGTTATGAGCATCGCCCTGATTTTTATTCCTACTTGGATCTTGACGGTGGCTTATTATGTTAAGTTGTTATCTGATCGTGGTAAAACTATTGGTAAAGAGCTTTTAGGTTTAGAGGTGGTTGATAAAAAAGGTAAGTTTTTAAATTGGAAATGGGCTTTTTTCCGTGAGTTTCCGGCCAAAGCTGTGAGTTGGTTCTTTTTTGGTTTGGGTTTTTGGTGGGTGATAAAAGACAAGCAGCGTCGTGCTTGGCATGATTTATTGACTGGTTCTTATGTTAAGCATCAGCACCAGCATCAGTTATCAACTGGTTTAGTAGTTGCTTTAGTCTTGCTTGGGCTAAATCTGTTTGGGTATTTTTTGATCTTTAAGATTGTAACTGGCAATCAAGCCTTGATTGGTGATTTTCAGCAACTACTGTCTAGGTTTTGATGCCTTTTGCTTCTTATGAAGTTGCTGAGATTTTAAATCGTGCTCGTTGGATTTATTTAAAAACAGGGGGTAACGTTGGTGCTGCTGCTGAATTTTTAATAATTAATTTTCCTGATTTAACTACTGTAGAGATTTACGCCCTGGTTAGATGGTTAGCATTGCCTCAGGGTGATGTTGAAAAATTAACGATTATTTTAAATTCTTTAACTGCTGATATGAAGACAGCAGATGTAAAAAGAATTATGGGTATAGATTAACTGAAGAACTTTATTCAACCTTAACTTTAACACTAGGTCCCATAGTAGGAGCTAAGGCCAGTTTAACTAGCTTGCCTTTTAAGGCTTTGATTAAGATTTGGAGATTTTCTACTAATTCTTTGGTGTCTTGATTGGTTTTGCCAATCACCACATGCATGAGCGGAGCTTTGCGCTCGGTTTTGAGTTCGAGTTTGCCGCTGCTTAGTTGTTTTTGTTTTAGTTCTGGATTTGGAGTAAGAGTGCCGTCTTTAGGATTAGGCATCAAACCTTGAGGGCCCAACACTGGTGCATGTTTAGTAAGTTTGGCCATATCTTGAGGTTTAGCTAGCAAGACATCAAACTCGATTTCACCAGCTTCGATTTTTTTAAGTACTTGAGCATCAAAGATAACCACTTTAAGAGTTTTGCCAGTAGAATAAGGAAACTCTACATTAATGCGTGTTCCAGTTTTCTTTACTACTGCATGAGCAGTAATAGTACCAGGAAATCGAGAATAAGAAAGTTTTTTGACTAGTTCTACAGCGGCAAAAGGATCATAGGTTTTGGTTTTATCTACTAATGATCGAGCTATACGATATTTTTGTCCTCGAGTAGGCTGGGTGGTAGTGGCCTTGGTTTTAGGTTTGCTTTTAGTGGCTGAAGTAGTTTTAGATTCATCAGCGGCTTTGGTTTTAATTTTTTTAACCTTCACACTTGTGTCAGCCATATCTACATTGCGTTTAGTTCCCATTAGCAACCTCCACTCCCATACTTTTAGCTGTGCCAATGACAGTATTCATGGCACTTGCCAGTTTATCAGTGTTTAGGTCAGGTAGTTTTTTTTCAGCAATGGCTTTAACCTGTGCTTTAGTAATGCTGCCAACTGATTCGGTTTTGGTTTTGCTACTGCCTTTTTTTAGTTTTAGGGCTTGCTTGATCAATTCCGAAACTGGAGGTAGTTTAAGAACAAAACTAAATGATTTGTCTTTATAAACCGTGATCTCTGCAGGAATGATCTGTCCGCGTTTATCTGCAGTAGCATCATTGTATTTTTTAATAAAGTCCATCATGTTAATTCCGGCTTGACCTAAGATTGGGCCAACAGGAGGAGCAGGCGTTGCTGCGCCTGCTGGTAAGTTTAGTTTAAGAACTTTATCGATTTTTTTTGCCATAGTTGTTAATTATTAACTGATTGCACCTTCAGTTCCACCTGTTTCTTGGTTAATTATGTGCATACCACCCTGTCCGTCTGGCTCAAGTTGAAGATGAGTCAGTTTCTTCCCCTGCTCAGTATCCTTATCTTGATGGGATTTAGGTGCAGATTCATGCTTACCTTCTGTTTCTTCTTCTGGTTTCTGAGCTTGTTCGCCATGTCCTTCACCGTGAGGTCCCTGCGGGCCATTTTTAGATTCTTGCATGCTTCCCCTTTTTTAATTTCCTTTATTTTTTCTCAAGACGTTTATTTTAACACAATCTATACTTTCTGCACCTGCAAAAAGTCTAACTCAACCGGAGTTTCCCGGCCAAAAATGTTAATTAATACCTCTACTTTACCTTTTTCTTCATTAATAGACTGAACTGTTCCTAAAAAGTCGTTAAATGGTCCATCAGTGATCTTTACTGCTTCGCCTTCAACAAACTCAGCTTTGTATTGCGGAGTAGCTTGAGTCATGTATTTCATAATGGCTTCGACTTCATGCTTAGGTAGTGGTCTAGGCCTGCTAGTCATTCCCACAAAGCCTGTGACTCCTTGGGTAGTTCGTACTGCTAGCCAAGAGTCATCAGTCATTTCCATATGCACCAACATGTAACCAGGGAAAATCTTTTCATTAACAGTTTTGCGTTGGCCACGTTTAATCTGGATTTTTTCTTGAGTGGGAATTAATGCCCCTAAGATCTTATCAGTTAGATGTAGAGTTTGGGCACGTTGTTTAAGAGTTTCAGCTACTTTGTTTTCATGACCAGAGTAGGCATGAATTACATACCATTTAGCTTTATCATTAGCTGTTTTGGAGATTTCAACATAATTAGGATTTTGCACGGTGACCTCTTGCACCGCTGGTGGTTTGACTGACTGTTGTTTTTGATCAGTAGATTGATCACTAGCTTGATTTTGCTGAGCAGTGTTGTCAGCAGCTTTAGCTGTTGATTTTTTAGTTTTTTTTGCCATATCTTTACTTTATTTTTCTAATAACCAGGCCATGATTTTTTGAAAAACCAAATCAAGACCGCCTAAGTAAGCAGCTACACTAGCAGTAGCAGTGATCACCACTAAGGTTTTGTTAATAGTGGTCTCTTTATCTGGCCAGGAGACTTTGTTAACTTCCTGAACAACTTCTTTTAAATATTGGGCAATTTTTTGCATCAGATGAATTATTGTACCAAATATTAGCAAAAACTTCAGCCTGAGATTTTAGCGAGCTTTAGTGATGGCTTGAGAGAGGAGAGTTGGCTAGTACATTTGCAGTAAACATTAAGTTGTTTATTAGGCTAGAGAAGCAGTTATTTACCTGGAGGCTTGACGTTTTTTTCTTTAAGTTTTTGAGTCATGCTGCTAGGTGGAGGACCGCCAATTGGAGTGCCAAATTTATTGTGTTGTTTAGCAGGAGTTGTTGATCTAGCAGTTGCTCTTGTTTGCCCTGCCTGAGGCTGATCTGCCCTGGTAGATCTAGTGGTGGAAGTGGGCCTACCAGCTGAGCCTGGCTGATAAGTAGTGCGCTGATAAGTAGGAGGTTCATCATCATCATTGCGGCGGCGTAGTAAAAACAGCAATAAAAGCAAGATAAAGAAGCTTACTCCACCCACCATTAACAACCATTGCAAAGGTATACCACGATCAGCAAGATATTCTTTTAAAGCATCCAAAGCAGTTTGTTCAGCTAGTGGTTTATCAGCATCAAGCTCATTGTCTTCAGCTTCATACATTGGCGGTGGTGAGACTTGGCTGCTAGTAGGGGAAACAGTCTGACTAGGGCGGAGTTGGGAATCGGTTTGGTCAGTTGCTGCAGTAGCTCCTTTACCACCAACCACTTCATCTGGATCACAATAAGTGCTTTCTGGATTAATTGCTAGTCGGCATTGATAGTTGTAGCAACGCATGTTTGGAGCACAGTCGCGGTTAGTGGCACAGCTTTCATTACAGCCTTTTACAGTTAAGGGAGCATCAGTGGTATTAACACCACCTTTAGTAGTACTACTGCTGCTACCTGGTGCTGGAGTGTAAAGATAGCGATAAACATAGACAGTTTGGCTCCGCGCTCTGCAAGCAGCATCTTCTAGGTTTTCTGGATTGCGGCAGCGGTTCCACCAGCAAGTATAACCAGGAGCACATTCACTAGTATCGGCACAATATTCATTACAGCTGCGATTAATGCCATTGGTTACTGGTAGAGTACATTGTTCGCTTTCAGGATTTGTAGCTAAGCGGCATTGGCCCTGATAACAACGCAGATTGGCTGCGCAGTCAGCATTACTATTACAACTTTCATTACAAAGTTGTGGATTTTCTCCGCCAACACCAGGGTTAGTTACACTACATTGAGGCATGTAAAAACTGGCTACCTGACTGTGAGTGCCGTTATATAGCCGGATGTAATAAACAGTATTTGGTGCAAAACTAAACTGACTATTATCTGCAGCCCATCTAAAGTCTTGACCATCAGTGATCCAATAACCATCATATTGAGCCAGATTACTTTGAGCGAGTTCTTTATGAGCAAAGTTGTTAAAGTCTGGAGTGAGGCTAATATCTACCCAGGTTGCATTGCTAAAACCAGCTTCGTTCCAAATAATATAAGTAGAGGCTCCATCTGAGTTGCCATACCAACAGTTTTCATAATTGTAGATAAACAGGTTTAGCTCAGCTGGAGTTTCTGAACCACAATAATGAAGTGTGTCGGCTTGAACATATGGATAGCAACCTTCAGGACTAGTGCTGATCACTTCGCGTTCTTGCCAGCCATTTACACACTCACTCCAATCACTATACTCATAAACACATTGTTCAGCACAGGTGCGATGCCACAATTCCCAAGCGGGTTCTGGGCAGTTAGGATCATTGGTGTTGTAATTTCTTTCTTGCCAGCCGTCAATGCATTCGTTATTCCAATTTCCAAAGTCATACTGACACTCCGTCTGAGCTTCGCATTCTTGGGTAAAGCTGTAGGTAGCCCAGGATTCATCAGGGACACAGTTATCGTTCTGAGCAACCCTAACTCTGGCATACCAAGTGCCGCTAGTTACTTCATGGATCGACCATTGGCTATCAATGGGGTAATATGTGACAGCATCACTGTAGTCTGCATTGGGTGAGAGTTCTAGAAGATATCGGTTTGCGCCTGGATAGTCATTCCAATCAAGAGTAAAGCTTAAACTATTGTCAGCATGACAATTTGTTTCTGTTAGTCTCATATTTTCTGGCGCACCACAAGTGCTGTCTGTTTCTTGAATGCAAGCGCCATTATTACAGCCTAGATCACAGCCACGACGGTCATAGCTCACCTCTCCGCTTTCGTTGCAAAACCATTCATGGATATTTTCGCCACTGCCAGCCCAGCTGTCATCATAAAAACAGTAGTCGTCGCAGCTACCGTAAGTTCCACTGTCATTGGTAGCACAATGGCTAAGATGATCAGTTTCTACTACTGATGAGATTGGACCAGTGGTATTCCCCACAAGGTTAAAGTTTCTGCCACCATCACTATCTTGGCAATTTACTGCTTCATCATTAATATAAAAAACCATTTCATCAATGTGTTTTAAAATATCAATAGTGGTGTCATAGCGGGTAGCAATGGAGTTTTCTCGGCTAGGTGTTAACCAAATGGTGCCCTCATTATTAGGAGTAGTAAAGTTAAGTCTAAAAAATGGCTCAAAATCATTAGTAGAGACCGGTGGTGGTGGTTCATCAGGATTAGGTTTTTCGGGTAAGAAGATGAGTTCAATGCGATAGTGATTATTACCTAAGTCTTCAGTATTGTAAGCAGCTAAAAATAGATCTAAGTTACCAGTTGGTTCAAAACTAAAATTATTTGGTTGAAAATCAGCAATATCAGTAGTGAGTTCAAAAGCTAGTTGCAAACCATTGATTCGATAATCATCTTCATTGTCACCCAAACCCTGAGTATTTAAAAGCAAGGTTAAGCTAGCTGGGGTATTAGTAGGAAAAGTTGTGCCTGACTCAGGACTAACATTAAATAAAGTAGTGCCATCTGCTACTGAAGCTTGTTGTCGCCAATCTTGAGATTCTCGTAGGTATTTTTGCAATACCACACTACTAATGGCTAATAACACAAAAATAATTAAAACTATTACCCCGCCAATAGCAGGCAGGTTATCTTTGTTAATAAGTTTTTTTAATCTAGTAGTTAAGGGAATGGTCTTTTTTGCCATGTTTTAAGGATTAGATCCGGTCCATTGATTTACTAAGATCGAGTAATCAATTAAATCTACTTTACCACTATTATTAATATCAGCAGTAGTGTCATTAGTTAACATAGCTGTTACTAAAAGATCATAATCTTTTTTATCTACATTGCAGTCGCCATTAAGATCAGCGGTTAGGCTAGGGTCACAACCAGCATCAGTGGGGCTAGCTTGAGGAGTGTTAGTGGCAGTTGGTATTGGAGTGTTAGTAGCACTAGGAACTGGTGTAGAGGTTGGTAGTGGAGTAGCAGTTGGTTCTGGTGTCATAGTAGCGCTGGGTACTAAAGTTGGTGTAGGTGAAGGTGCTACTACTTCAAAAGACATATTATTAATAATAGCTAGCCGATCATGATTGGGATCACTGCCATCAGTACCTGCTAAAATAGCAGAAGAATCTTCATAAAAATTCAAGTTAATTGTGCCAGTACTAATAGGTGTAAAGTTGATGGTTAGTAATTCTTGTGGAGTACTAGTAACACTAAAGTAATTAAGCGGGTCAACAAAGGGAGGAATAGCTACTAATTCCAAATGATGGCCATCAGTAATGGGCTCATTAAGCCAAATTTCTTCTAATTGTGAATTAGTAACTTGAAAACTAGGTTCAGCTAACAAAGCTGGGCTTAAAAAATCAAAAAACAACTGAATGCCATTAAGATCCTCTGAACCTCCATTATTTGTGCCTATTAATAAGTTAATAGTAGCTGGCTCATTAACCAAAAACTCAGCACCGTTTACAGGGTCACTGGTGATTTCTACAGTTCCATTGGGGTTCCAAGCTTGTTGACGAAGGTCTTGTGATTTTCGTAGTCGGCCTTGAAATAGAATCGTGGTTAAGCCTAAGCCTATAAACAAGAGTAGAATTAGAGCGCTGGCCAAAACAGAAGCCTTTTTTGCAGGACTTAAAGCACGATACTTAATGAAATAGCGTTGCCAAAACGACATCTTATTTTTTTCTATTCTATTATCAGCATAACGAGAAAAACTTGTTGAAGTCAAGTAGATCTATTCGCTACATAAGCCAGCTTGCCAGTCGTCATAATCAGCGCCACTGACATCTTGATGCATCCAGAAATAATCTTCAGTACTGCAGAAACTACAGCTCTTAAACTTAAAGATTTTCAATAGAGATTTTTCGCAAGCAGGAATTCTTTCTGCCTGACAATGAGCTTTTTGATGATCAAAAAGCTCATGGCATTGGCTAGCTAAATCAATCTCTGTTGGTTGTGAGTAATGATCACTTGGAGTAGCAGCACAAACACCGGTTTTCCAACCCTGATAACCGCCAGCACTACTATCATGATAAAGCCAATATTGTTGTTGGTTGTCACACCAGTGGCAAGAATTAAATTTGAGTACCAAGAGTTTTTTGGTACAACTGGCTGCTCGACCAGCCTCACAATGCTCGCGCTGGGTTCCTATAAATTGTTGACATTGATTGATTGGTGCAGCTGTTGGTTCAGTACTAGGCACAGAGCTGATGTTGATCTGACTGGCAGTAGGGCTAATGGCTTGTGTAGCTTCAGTGACTACTGGTACTGGCGTGCTAGTGGGTAAAGTAATTACCGGTGGTGAAGTAGCAGTTGGCACTGGTGGTTTAGTAACAGTTGGCTTAGGTGTGGTAGTAGCAGTTGGTGAAGGCGGTCTGGGCGTGCTAGTGGGTTGAGGTGTGTGAGTAGCTGTAGGAACTGGGGTATTGGTTGGTTCTGGAGTAGCAGTAGGTGTTTGAGTAGTAGTAGGCATCGCATTAGTAGTAGGACTGGGAGTTAATGCTCCACCAGTACCTAGACCAGCATTAGGATCTTTGGTTGGAGTGGGACTGAGTTGCTCAAATTCTTCTGCGCTTAGAGTGGGGCTAGGAACAGGGGTTAGGGTAGGAGTAGGTGATGGCGCCACAATATTAAAAGTAATGTCCTCTGGAGGCTGTAATAAGTTATCTGAGCTACTTTGATATCTAATAGCACTAGATTGACTGTCATCAAAGCTAATTTGGCCTGAGCCAGTATTAGCAGGAGTAAAACTTAACTGTAAAAATTCTGCAGCTTGATTGTTGCTAAAGGCTATAGGGCTAAAAGGATCAACTTGAGGCAAGATCAAAACATGAACTTGATAGCCCTGATCAGTACTAGTGATAGTTGGTTCAGTAGCTAGCATGAGTTGGGAATGAATGAGGCCTACTTGAGGTTCTTGTGTGAGTTGGGCTAGTAATTCAAATTCAAGCTCTAAGCCATTAATAGTAAAACTTTGAGTATTAATAGTTAAAGTGATTTGAGTGGGTTGATCAACAATTAACCGCTGTTGATCTGGGTTGGCATTGGCAATTAGCACAGGGTTATTTACTATAGCTACGCTTCTAACCTCTTGTCGATATTTGATCACTTTATTAGATATTAATAAAGTTCCTAAACCAATGAGTAAGATTATTGAGCTTAAAGAACTACCTACAATAATAGAGACTTGCTTGGCAGCACTGAGTTTTTGAAAACGCTGCCAGCGTTTTTGCAGTTGTTGTTTAAAGTTTTGATAGGCTTGGGCTGGCATATGGTCTAGATGAGCTGTTGAGTTTATGCTATTGTAGCAGGTTTTTTGTACTTTAGTTAATGGTTGCAGCTTAAAAAGCTAGTTGATGATATCCATTAATAAACAAAACCCTAGTTTTTTTTAATAGTCCTCAATGGTAGGATATGGTCATCTTAGTTGAAAAAAGAGTTACAAAGGAGTCTTTTATGACAGCGAAACCTCGAGTAAAAAAAGCGATTATTACTGATGCTGGCTTTGCCAGTCGGTATTTACCTATTACCAAAACATTACCCAAAGCTATGCTGCCTTTAGGTAATAGGCCAATTATGCAGTTTGTGGTAGAGGAGTGCGTAGAGGCTGGGGTCCAAGAAATCATTATTGTAGCTACTCCAGAAGGCCAGCCAATTTATTTGGATTACTTTAATAATAATGTTAATAGAATTCGTAAACAGTTGGCTTCTCAAGGCAAAGAAGATCGCTATGCTCCAGTACAACATGTGTTGGATTATCCTAAAATCGTGGTAATTACCCAAGATCCAAGTTTGCCCTATGGCAATGGTTCGCCAGTGGCCTCAGCCTATAAATTTGTAGAGGGTGAAGAGGCTTTTTTGGTGTTGTACAGTGATGATATGTTGTTTGGTAAACAAGGAGATGCCAAGACTTTAGTAGAGGCTTATGAAGCTAATCCTACTGCTGAAGCCATTATTATGGCCCAAGAGGTTGATCCTCAAGTAGTTAACAAGTATGGCATTATTCGGCTTAAAGAACACCATGCTAAATCTAAGGTAAAAAATCAACTTGATAACATTATAGAAAAACCCGAAGTTGGTCAAGCACCTTCCAATTTAGCTTCTTATGGTCGTTATTTGTTAAAACCATCGATTTTTGAGTATCTTAATCCCAATAACACTGGCAAGGACAATGAGCTCTGGACTGTAGATGCCATTACTCAAGTAGCTAGAACTAAGACCGTTTTGGTAGAACAAACTAAAGGGGAGTGGTTAACTACTGGTGATCCAGAGAATTATTTCCGCGCTCATTTAAAGTTTGTGCTCAAAAAAGAAAAATATGGCAAAAAGGTTGCTCAATGGGTAAAGCAGTTTGCTAAAAACTAGCAACATTTTTGACTGTAAAGATGTTAAAGATGGGGATTGCAAAAAGAATGAGATTTGGTAGATTGATATTAAGGATTGATACTTTATAGTTACTAGTTCTTTAACAAGCAGGTGTGGGGGGCGAGCAAAATTTTCCTCAACAGCTCTTATAAGGGTTATGGAACGTCTGGTGGTTCCGTGGAATTATCAGCTTCCTACCCACCTGGATTCTTTCCGGGGAATCATAAGCTACCCCCCGCGCTTGCTTGTTAAACAGCCTAAACTTCAGGGGAGTCTTTTTATTTGTTTTTTTACACAACATGTTTTTACCACTTCCTGGTTTTGTCTTAATCTGATCAAGGCTTTGTGAAATTGACTTTATCAGGTAAAATATAGAGCATCTTCGCCTTTGTAGCTCAGGCGGTTAGAGCGCAGTCTTGGTAAGACTGAGGCCTCGGGTTCGACTCCCGACAAAGGCTCGTAGTTAGCTGCTAGTTAGTTTAGTTAGCTTAGTTAATTAATTAGCCAGAGCATTGGTTAGAGCGGTCCGGTGTCCACCGGACAGAGCCTCGGGTTCGACTCCCGACAAAGGCTCGTAGTTAGCTGCTAGTTAGTTTAGTTAGCTTAGTTAATTAATCTGACCGCCAACGTAGCTCAGCTGGTTAGAGCAACGGTTTTGTAAACCGTAGGTCGTGAGTTCGAGTCTCACCGTTGGCTCAGTTTTTTTGATGGTATAATAGTACTTCAAGTTATTAATTATTGAAAGCAAATTTAATCATGGCAAAAAAGAAAAAGGGACCCCGTCAACCAGTTGGACTCAAATGTAGTGTTTGCGGTGCTTTTGGTTATATTACGCAATTTAATAAAACTAATGAGCGATTAAAAAAACAAACCACCGGAAAAACTACTTTTCCACTTAAAAAATATTGCAATCGTTGTCGTAAAGCCACCAAGTTTAAGACGGCAAAGAAGTTGAAATAATTTTTTCACTGCCTTGTAAAAACAGTTTTTCGATTCCTAAAGCATTGTTCATGGCTTGTTCAATCCATGAATGAGCTTTGCCATGAGTGGCAGTGAGATTTTGCAATTGTACTAGGATGTTAGCAACCTGGGCTCGTCGAGAGATATCTTTTTGTTCAAAGACCTGCCTGATGTTATATTCCCACTCACCCCATTCACGCAAAGTAAGTAAAAAACACCCAGCAGCAACTGCATCATAAGCCATATCACCAGAAGGCTTGGTAATAAAGCCATCAGCCCAAGGGAAACCATGGCGGATCAATAGTTCATTGGCATCTACTAATTGAGGATGATAAATAACAGTAAAACTAGGTAGATATGGATCTGGTGTTTTTTGGGTTTTTGTTTGGTTTTTTTGATTTGTTATTGTAAGTTTAGCTTGAGGATAAAAAGGTGCTGGATCTTGAGGGCTAATTTCTTGGTAGGGTAAATAAAACTTCTCAGCTAGCTCTACTGCCAGATTGCGAATGTCTTGATGAGTGCCAGCATACAACAATAGTTGTAGAGGGGGGAGCTTAGCCTGAGCATAATCAAGGTCAGGATTAACTAATTGCTCTCGAATTAGCGGTAAAAACTGGTTTAACAATTTTTTAATTTCATCTTTGTTTGTTCCTAAACCACCAGTACAAAGACAGATTCTGAGTACATTGTTTCTCCAAGCAGTTTTGGTTTTTTTCGCTTTAATAATTCTAGGATCTATTGGTGGTCCAGTGATGATTACTTTACGATCAGCAATGTTTTTACCAAGTGCAAAAGCTTTTTGCAAGAATTCGGTTTTTGTTTGTGAATCAAAAACACAGAATTTTATATTAGGATACTCAGCATAAGCCAAATAATCTTCTCTAACATGGGGGTCAGTTATCACTTGGATAACTTGTTTGCCTTGGGCAGCCAGAATATTACCAGTGGCAATGTGCAATGACAAGATTGGCTTGTCTAAGTTTTTAGTAAGATAATTCAGGGGCGGAGTGATGCTTTTTAGGATTGGCAGCTTTTGTCGACCAAATTTATCTACCAAGTCTTTAAGGCTTTTTAAAACTGGATGTCTGGCCAAGGTCTTGCCTACGGTTTCAGTAAGCTTAACATTAAACCAGTCGTCATGGCTAACATAATTGGTAGGATCAATAACCCAGGCTTTTTGAGGATCAATCTTGGTTTGCCAGCGAGCCACTGCAATGCCTAGGGCCATGGAGTAATGTGCTCGAGAAAAAACTACGTCTGGGATTTGATCATCCTCTTTAAAGCCATAAAAGCCTTTGAGATCCTCTTTATAACTAGCTGAGATAGTGACAATGGACAGCTGGGTTTTCTCTAGATAAGCTTTATCTTTGGCTAAAGTTTTTTTAAGCTTGTTGGGTAATTGCAGATTAGTTTTTGTCATGAATATTATTAGTTTACTGAGTTTAGAGCCGAAATAGTAGGGGAGGAATACAGTTTTATTAGGGCTTGAATTTTATTGTTTGTGTTAAAATACACAAGTAGTTAAAAGGCTTATTTCACCACAAGTCTGATCAATAAAGAAAATCAAGGGGCGGTGATGTTAATGGCAGCATGGTGGTCTCCAAAACCACTCGTGAGGGTTCGAGTCCTTCCCGCCCTGCAGATATAGTTTGATGTATTTTGAAACAAATATTTATTGATCAAGTTTTGCTATAATGCATTGATGCATTTACCATTTTTAATTGCCCATAGAGGTGATCGCAATAATTTTCCTGAAAACTCCATAGAAGGTTTTAGGTCAGCCCTGGCAAAGGGAGCTGATGGGGTAGAAATGGATGTACAATTCTTCAACGGCAAGCTAATTGTTGTGCACGATTATATTTTTAATCAAGACAAAGAGCATCCCACCCTTCAAGCAGTTTTGAGGGAAGTAAAAGGAAAAGGTAGAGCTGAGATAGAAATAAAAGCATTTTCTAAAGATATAATCCAGCATCTTAAAGATGCTTTAATAAAAAATGAAATTGATAATTTTGAATTAACTACAAGCGTTCTGCCTCTAATTCTTCCTTTAAGAGAGGCTTTCCCTAAAGCAAATTTAGGTGCAATATTTAATAGTTCTGATGTTGAGCCCTGGATGGATCAAATGTTTATTCAAAGGAAGATTACCGAACTGATGTTTCTTACTGGAGCGAATGTGGCTCACGTTGCCAGATTGACCAAAGAGCAACTAACTCAAGATTTCGTAGAAGACCTTCATAAATTTAATTTCAAAGTTCATAGTCATATAGAAAGAATAGATATGGATTTACAACTTCAGATGTATCATTATCTTCAAGAAATTGGAGTTGATCAATGTACCTTTGATGATATTGATTTGCTTGGTGCTAAAGAACTAGACACAATAATCGATTTATATGGGAAAATTGATCATGGTCTGTTAAGCTAATTGGCCAAATGTTTAACAAATATTGTATCAGCTAGATGATTCAACAACCTGGTTTGGCAGAGGAGCAGCTAGTATAATTAAATTATGTTAAGAAAATCAAGCAAAAATAATGCTTTATTAGCTTTAATCATCCTAGCAGTTTTTATTGGAGTAGTCATTAAACTGAGGTTTTCTAGTTATGAAAACATTAGTTCATTTCCTTTAGATAACCCCGATGGGATCTATATTATTCGTAAAGCAGCTAAATCCACCAAACTGGATGCTTCTGGTCAAGCTGAATTTGTTTTTGACTCGCCAATTGAAGAGGTTTTTTATTTTGTTGAGTATCGTGAAGAAGAAGGCGGGCTAGCTGATCACGCGACTGATTTAATGTTGGTGGGTAACAGTAAAGTAGATCTAGAACCTTTTGTAAATCATCAAGTGCAAATCAATGGTGAGTTTCGTACACATAATTCTCAATGTATTGTTGACACTTGTTCCAACCTTGGCGAAACTAGAGGAACCTTGTTTATTAATGAAGTTACTATGGTGAGATCAGGATTACCAGATCCAGGTTTTTCTTTACCAATTAATATCGATCCTGGGCAATTACAAAAATTTTTACAGTTTGCTAATGGGGATATGTATGCCTTAGTAGTACAACCATCAATGAATTTTCCTGTTGAGTTAGATTCAGCTGTGGCCAGTGAAAAGCCTTTTGTGGGAGTACTGAGTGCTGATCTTGAGGGACAACGTTGGCGACCATGGGTCGAGATCAAGGAGCTTAATTTGGCAAAGAGTAGTGGCAACAATCCTTATTATTTATGGTTTTCTTTTCAAGATGAAGCTTTTTATCTCAGTGTTGTTGACCAAAATGGGGCAGGCAGTGGGGAGGGAGTAATGAAAGTTTTTGTTCAATCAGGTCAGGATCAAAAACAGTGGTCCTTGGTTGGTTGTTATTATTACACCCCAGGATTAATCAACAAGGAATCTTATCAGCAAACTTATGATTACTTTTCTTTAACCTCAAAAACTGACTTATATCAGCAACTAGATCTAGAGCGTTGTCAAGATGCTGTAGAGGCGGTTTTTGTAACACCATCCTTTGCCAATGGGTTATAATAAATATATAATTTAAAAATAACATTATGTTTGGTCTACTTGTCTTTTTCACCATTTTGTACATTATTTGGTATTTGTTTTTTAGTAAACGAGGCCAAAAAAAGAATCAGCCAGCCAAGTCAGTTCCGTTAATTAAGCTGCCTAAGTTACTACCGCTGAGTTTAGCTGTGATTATTGCTGGGTTTAATATTTTTTTGTATGGCACCTCAACAAACTTGAGTTTGCCAGTGATCGGTTTAGCTGCCTTTAATCTGTGCTGGCTGGCAGGTTTTTTAGTGGTCTTTCGTAAAGACAAATATAGTTTACTTACTTGGGGGCTAGCAGTAGTTAGTATACTGTCGGGCTTGTTTTTAAACTGGCGCGCTAATGGTTTTGCTCAATCTATTAATTTAATAGTGATATTTGCTGCCAATCTAGCCTTAATTTTTGTGCATGCTCACGAAGTGATAGTCTGGAAAATTCTTTGGCTAGCTAAGCAGGTAATTAAATTCATTCCTCTTTGGTTTAAGCAAGTCTGGAATCTCTTGCGCCAGCCCCAAGCCAAGGGCACTGGTCGCAAAACCACGATTTTAACTATTATTAAAACTTTAACGATCACTATTATTGTCTTGGTGTTTTTTATTGGCTTGTTGTCTTCGGCAGACCCTGTTTTTGCTGAACTAATTGAGAAATTTAGAGATGAGATTGTGGGTCGGACTGTGGTTTCACTGGTATTAGCTTTTATCGTAATGGTGGTAGTTACGCTCAGGCGTAAACCTAAATCAGAGGATCGTTGGAACTTAAAGTTTTTTTCTTTTAGTGATGTATTTATTCCTATTGCGGCTGTTGTTTCACTATTTGCAGTGTTTTTGGTCATCCAAGTTAAATATTTGTATGGCTCACATGAAGCTTTACAGAGCTTTGACCTGACTTACAGTGAGTATGTGCGCAAAGGCTTTATTGAGTTATTGCTAACTACTTTTTTTGGAGGTTTAATCGCTTATTTAGCTGTGCTCAAAAGTCGGTTAATTGCGACTCATCATCAACGCCAGCTGAAGATCATTAATGTAGTTTTGATTGGTGAGTTGTTCGCTATGTTGTTGTCTGCTTTAAAACGCGACTTAATGTATGTTGAGGTTTATGGCTTGACTAGAGTCAGGATTGTTGGCGGCATGTTTTTGGCTTGGCTAGCTGGCTTGTTGATCTTGTTAATTGTGATGACTCTTTACCAGCAGATGAAAGAGAGGCAGTTATTTAGGGGTTTGGCGATTTTGAGTGTGCTAGTTTGGCTATCATTGAATATTTTTAATGTTGATCAAATGGTGGCAGTCGGAACCCCTGGCCATCATAATTACAAAGATTATTTTTACTTGAACAATTTATCTGAAGATGCTTGGCAAGTTTGGCGTGATTCAGTGCCAGCCTTGGCTGCAGATATTAAAGACTTAACTAGCAAAGCAGAGTTAACTGATGTAGAAAAGTCTCGTTTGGCTGGGGATAAATTAGCCTTGGTTTCTTTGCAAGAAAAACGTCAAGATTTATTTTTAAAATATGCCCCAAATGATTGGTTGTGGGAGCATTGCGAAACATTGGAAGATGTGGATTGGCGTTGGGAGCACCAGCTTGATGAAGTACTGGCTGATAAGACGGATGACATTAATAGCTGTCAACTTTTGCAACAAAAGATCTCTGAGGGCGAAGAAATCGAACTGCCAGCCAAATTAATCCGGGCACGCAAATGGCAACACTTTAGTTGGCCTGAGTTTCGAGCTTATCAAGAAATCAGCAATAATCAGGATTTATACTTTAAGCAGGTGGATGAGCTATTAGCTCAAGTTCGGGAGTACCAGGTTACTCACGACCTGTCACTTTACGAACAAGAAAAATGGTTTTTAAATGAGTTTAGTTATCCCTTTATCTTTATTGATCTGGATTATCATGCTGAAGACCTGACGCACTATGATGATCCTAGTAGTGTTGGTGAAGCATTTAGCCCAACACAAAAGCATTTGATGGCGCAAAATCCTTTTACAGTGAAGTCTTTGGCTGATGGATCTTGTGATCTAATAAGCTCTCCTCAAGAGGTCACCTTGAGAGGCATGATGCAAGAAGTTGAATCTTTGGCCACGATGCAAAAACGTTATTATCGTTTTTGGGATGACAGTAGTCAACGGGACGGTGATGTTCTCATGATTATTGTTGATAGAACTAGTCAGGCAGCATTCAGTTTCCATAGTTGTTATGGTTGTAGCAAGACCGCTTTTGTGCAAGTAAAATTGCGGTTAACCCCAGAAGAGATAGGGGAAGGTCATTGTCGAGTATTGGTTGAGGCTATTGAGGCTCAAGAAGTTTTGTTGTTGCTTTAAGTTTCTCCTAGCTTAATTAATTCAGCTAATATTGTTGCTTGTTGGGATTAATGATTTATCGATTAAGCAATCATGATTGCCAGTAGCATTATGAGCAGTTTTTTTTTAGAATAATAGATAAGGTTTGAGCAAGAGTAGTGATTCTTGTCAAGCTGGCTATATTAAGTGGTTAGTTTAGAAAGATTCTCATGCTTAACAATCATTTTCGTCGATTAGCTAATAAAATTGCCCGTTTAGCTGGTACTTTTTGGGTTTTTTTTGCGGCAGTTTTATTGATCTTAACTTGGTTAACCACTGGTCCTGTTTTTGGTTTTTCTGATACTTGGCAGCTAGTAATCAACACCACCACTACAATTGTGACTTTTTTAATGGTGTTTTTAATTCAAAATACCCAAAATCGTGATAGTAGAGCAGTGCATCTTAAACTAGATGAGTTAATTAAAGCTGCAAAAGGGGCACGTAATAAAATGCTTAACGTTGAAGACTTAACTGATGATGAGCTTGAGGCTTTACATCAGGAATTTTTAAAACTGGCAGAAAAATATGCCCAACAACTTACAGAGCGACGTAAAAAGCGACGTCGGAAAAAGAAGTAGTGTTTTAGTTGATTTTTTCACTCATTTATATTTATTTTTACCTTGATTTCCAATACTGTAGATATGATATTTTTTAGTCTAAGTTTGCAAGTTGCTTTTTAGAGTTTTTGTGTTATTATGAATATATATTCATAATAATAAAGAGGCTTAAGTTAGACAATTTTTATTAACACTACTAACTTAAAAGCTTCAGAAAGGAATAAATGCCAAATTTTGATGGCACTGGCCCAAAAGGAATGGGTTCCAGAAGCGGCCGGGGTTTTGGTCGTTGCTTTGGTATGCCTGGTATGGGTTGGGGAGCTGGTCCTGGTCGAGGTAGAGGACTGGGCTTAGGTCAAGCTTGTTGGTTTTGCGGTCGATCTTGGAGTGAAGCTGATGAAAAAAATTGGCTAGAGGATTATAAGACTGATTTAAAGCAAGAGATTGAACTTGTAGATAAAGCTTTGACTGAGTTAGACTAACCACATGCCGCGTCCTAAATGTCGTCGTTGCTTACGGTTTAGACCATTGGTGAAGTATTTTAAGCCAAGGGGAGTACCGATGTGGCGGCTGCAGGAGGTGAGTCTTGCTGCCGATGAACTCGAAGCTTTAAAGCTGCATGATGTTGATGGCTTGTCGCACACTGCTGCAGCCGCCAAAATGAAGATCTCACAACCCACTTTTGGCAGAATTCTCAATAAGGCTTATCATAAAGTAGCTAAGGCTTTGGTTAAAGGACAGGCAATTAAACTGCAGCAGCGGTAATAGTAGGGAGTGTATTATTCACTAATTTAGAATAAGAGTGAGCCCTGATCAATTAAAAAGATTGATTTATCGCTCTTTAATTTACATGCGACAATTATCTTTGATGAAGTTTTTTCTTAACATCTATGAAACCTTTCGAGATTTGTTAGTTGGCAATCCCTGGCTGATAATAAATCAGCTAGCTAATGAATAGGAATAACTGTTAAGCTTTGTCTCATAAAATGGGTTAGAACTTTCTTCCAGTCCTGCAACATTAGAAGAAAAAGATCCACGAATGGGTCTTTTTCTTTTTTAAATCAACCACTCAAGTCAGCATTGATTATTTGTGCAACACCATTTTTTTAATGATAAATCACTAATTAGCCTCTAGTTCCTCCCCCAATGCACGAATTTTACTTTCATCAGCTTGAGAAAATTGTAATCCCACCGTCATTTCCTAGTGGTTGTTTACTGACTAGTGGTTGGTGTTTGTTGGTTAGTAAATCTAACTGTTTAATGTTTAAAAAACTACAGCTTCAGAGCAATGTAATTAAGGTGCAGTTAGTGGTAAATTAATTGTTTAATCTAGTTTTTTTAATCGATAACCAATGCCTTTAACGGTCTGAATTAGATTAACTCCACAGCGTTGTTGAAGTTTTTTTCTTAAGCGGTAAATATGCACTGCCAGAGTGTTGGTGCTTTGGCAATAAGGTCGTTCCCAAACCTGTTCCATTAAGGCGTGATGGTTGACTACTTGGCCAGGTTGACGCATTAATAACTGCAAAATAAAGAACTCCTTTCTAGTTAACTCAATTAATTGTTGATCATAGTAAACTGAGTGAGTAGTCAGGTCTAGTTTGAGCTTGTTCAGTTGTAAGATAGTGGGCAGTAATGGCTGCGGTCGGCGTAATAAAGCTCGAATTCTGGCCTTGATCTCTCTTAAATCAAAAGGCTTGGTTAGATAATCATCTGCTCCAGCATCTAGGCTTTGCACACGATAATGAATTTTTTGAGCTTTAGTAAGTAATAAAATCGGGGTTTGAATTTGGCTTTTTCTTAGATATTGGCACAAGGCAATACCATTAGTATCTGGCAAAAACAAATCTAAAATAATTAAACCATAAGTTTGAGTGCTAGCTTTAAACTTACCTTTAGCGCCAGAGTAGGCAAGATCAACTAAATAATGAGCTTGTAAACCTTGTTTGAGGCTGAGTGCTAGCTGCCAATGGTCTTCAACAATTAAAATCCTCATTAAAAATAATTTTTACCATAAAAAAATGAATACAACATGAATTTTTTGTAAAACTTGGCTTTTATAACTAAGAAAAGAATATTGGCCTTACTAATTGATTAACAAAGTTGATTAAGTGTATAGTAAAGATAATGCCCAAGAGACGTCGTCGCACTAGTAAAAGTGGCCAGAGCTTGCCTAAACCACCCTCACTTTGGCAAACCATTGGTCCCTCGTTTATTTTATTAGGGTTAGCTTTGGGTAGTGGAGAGTTAATTCTTTGGCCTTATTTAGCTGCTAATTATGGTTTGGGTTTACTTTGGGGAGGTTTATTGGGTATTAGCTTTCAATATGTGCTGAATACAGAAACCATGCGCTATAGTTTAGCCTGGGGGGAGAGTGTTTTTGTGGGTTTTCGTAAACTGTGTTGGTTAATCCCGGTTTGGTACATTATCTCAACCTTTATCCCTTGGTCTTTGCCAGGATTTTCTTCGGCAGCTGCTCAGATCCTTTTTGATTTTTTGGGCAATGCTGGTCTACCTATTGCAGCTGCTTTAGGAGAAAAAATCGTTGCAGTATTTTTGCTGCTGCTCACTGGCACGATTCTTACTGCTGGTCAGGTGCTATACAAAACCATGGAGTATTTGCAAAAAACCATTATTTTATTAGGTTTACCTTTAATTGCTATTTTAACAGTGATTTTAACGCAGCAAAGTGATTGGATCGAAGCTGGTTGGGGTTTATTGGGTCGAGGTCAAGGTTGGTGGTTATTTCCACCCAATATTGCCTTAGCTAGTTTTTTAGGGGCTTTTGCTTATGCTGGTGCTGGGGGCAACCTCAACTTAGCTCAGTCTTATTATATTAAAGAAAAAGGTTTTGGTATGGGTAAATTTGCCGCCAAAATCACCTCGTTGTTTGCTGGCGGCAACAAGCCGGTAAAGATTACTGGCCAGAGTTTTAAAGATACTAGTAAAAATCAGCGTTTATGGCAGCAGTGGTGGCGCTTAGTTAATCTAGAGCATTTTTTGGTTTTTTGGGTTTTGGGTTTTGTAACTATTGTGTTGTTAGCAGTATTAGCAAAATCACTGGTTTTTGGTCAGGGAGTAGAGTCTGGCTTAAGTTTTTTGTATGCTGAAGCAGCAGTGATTGGTCAACAAACCTGGCCATTGTTGCGAATTGTGTTTTTGCTGATTGCAGCATTAATGTTGTTTTCTACTCAGCTGGGGGTGCTGGAGTCTTCTTCGCGAATTATTTCAGAAAATGTTTTGTTGTTGTTTCATCGCCAAGGTGGTCGCTACAATCTTTCTTTAGGTTTTTATTTGGCCCTGTGGGCTCAGATTGGTTTAGGTATTGTAGTGTATTTGTTTGGTTGGCAAGAACCTCGGTTTTTGCTGACTTTAAGTGCAGTGCTTAATGCCGCAGCCATGATGGTTTCATTTCCACTGGTTTATTTGTTAAATCGTCAACTTTTACCAGCTCGTTACCAACCACGATTATGGCGTAAGTTAGTTATGCTTGCTGCTTTTCTGTTTTTTGTTTATTTTGTAGGCGTGACCTTTAAAGGGGCGTTTAGTTGAGAAAGATCGACAACTATTATTTTTTAAACTTTTTCACTACCCATTTGACAATCAACACTGCTGGTAGCCAGATAATAGCGTAGATGCCAATCCAAATTCCTAACCGAGCTAAAAAGTAAAGCACTGTGCTCATTGATTCCCAGGCATCAGTTAATTCTTCTCGCAAAGTGGGCTGACCACTTTGGCGCCCAAAATAGCGCTGATTATTTGCAGCAGTAATCTGCAAAGTAGCATAGGTTACATCTTCGGTAACATTCTCAAGTCTTTGTTGAGCTTGAGTGATTTGGCGCTCCAGCCGATCGATTTCCAGTTGAATTTGTTTTTTAGCCAGTTCGGTTTGGGCTTGAGTAAGCTCAAGCTCTTTTTCGATCTTTTGTTCTTGCAGATTGGCTAATTTGTCTTGAGTATTAACATACTGTCCAGTACGATCATAAGCACTGATGTTCTCGCTAACTACTTTATCAACGTCATTGGTAACTCGGTTAGTTGCTTCAGTAAACTTAGCTTCTGGAACCTTGACCATTAAGTAACTTGACTGATATTTGTCGCCGCTGTTCATGCTGGAGCTTAAAACCCGGCCATCAATGCTTAAAAAATATCCTTTTAACTGTTGGGTGTATTGACCTACATCATTAACCACAACTTCATGATAAGCGGTTTTTTGATACACTCGGTCATCTGTTGCTAAAGCATCATCATTGCCACTAGGCGGGACTGGAATCCGTCGGGCTGTTGCTGGCTCACTAACTTCTTCTGCCATTATAGGGGCTTGGCCTGTCATTACTTGATTGGTATGAGGCCGACTCTTGTCTTTAACAGACTCGTAGGGCATTGGTACTGTGCCAGCGGCTAGGGCAGTAAGAGCTCCAAGAACTATCAATCCTAAGATGAGTGGAAGATGTTTTTTCATAAAAACTTTATCTAGTAACCATTAAGGTTAATTAATTAGTTATTAATATAGCTAGTATAGCATTAAAAAATCTTAAAAACACTCAATAACGTAAAAAGAAACTCTACCATGGGCCAGACAAATTGAGCTGCTAAAGAAGTTCCATTAAAGATTGGCATGATGATTAAAATGAGTAAGAACAAGCCATAGCGATTCATAAAATTTTCATATTCATGCGCAGCTTCTTTGGGCAAAAATCCCAGAATTAGCTTACTGCCATCTAAAGGATGAATTGGTATTAGAT
>WJLO01000123.1 GCA_014728425.1 Minisyncoccota bacterium
AAGCTGACCAAAAGCTATCTCGCTTTTACCCAATTCTTAGCTTGTTATCAGTAATCGCTATCTTGCGTTTACCAAACTTTTTTGAACCTTATTGGTATGGTGATGAAGCTATTTATTTAACAATAGGCAATGCCTTAAGAGATGGGGCTAGGCTTTATACCGATATTGTGGATCACAAAACTCCAATCATCTATTATTTAGCCATGGTTCCTCACCAAATCTGGTTTCGTTATTTAAACCTAGCTTGGATGAGTGTTACCACGATCTTGTTCTTTAAACTAGCTAAAAAAATCTTTCCTCAGCAAATTTTAGCTTGGCTAGCAACCTTAATCTTAGTTTTGCTCACTACATTGCCTTGGTTTGAAGGCAACATTCCCAATGGAGAGTTGTTTGTGATGGGTTTTGTTATGGTAGGAGCTTATTTACTAACTCAAACTCACTATTGGCAAGATTTTTTTACTACCCATCAAAAACCAGCTGCCAAATTTACTTCTCTAACTCCTGATGAAGGCAGGTTGTTACTAATTAGTGGTAGTTTTTTTAGCTTAGGCATCCTAACTAAAGTTCCATCTTTACTAGACTTAGCAGTGTTTATGAGTATTGGTTGGTTTAGCTTTACTCGACTGCTACTAAAAAGCCAAATTAAAACTAAAACCAAATACCAGCAACTTAAAACTCAGTTGTTGATTATTAGTAAAAAAACTCTGTTATTATTTATCGGGGCGCTGATTCCAATCTTTGCCTCAATAGGCTACTTTGTAGCCTTAGGCTCGGGTCAAGACTATCTTAACTACGGCTTGCTTTATAACTTACGTTATAGTCAATCTTGGCAACTACAACTACAGCCAAGTTGGCTTAATCTAATGCTTACTTTAAAAGGCAAGTTGGTAATTTTAACCATTGTTATGTTGCTGCTAACTATTGCTAGCAAGCGTTTAAGTAAAAGGTTCCAGTTTATAGCTACTTGGTTTAGTTTGAGCCTATTTGCTACCCTGCTTTCCAACAGGCCTTACCCTCATTATTTTATTCAACTTGTACCTGGTTTAGCCTTGTTAGCAGTTTATTTGCTAACTGTAAAAAAAGCTTATTTAGCTAAAATCCTGGGCAGCGGACTGGTTTTTAGTTTTATCATGACCTTGATTATTTTAGACGCCAAACTTTACCCTACCTTAAGTTATTACCAAAACTTTTTTCAGTTTATTACTGGCAGACTTGATCAAATGAGTTATTATCAAAATTTTAATGAACTAATGAAAGACAACTATCAGGCTGCCAAACTAATTCAAGCTAGTGGAGAAAAACAGATTTTCATCTGGGGCACTAATCCAATGCTTTATGCAATGACTGGCACCTACCCTCCAGGTAAATTTACAGTTGCCTTTCATATTAAAGACTTTAATGCTTATGACCAAACTTTGGCTGCTATTAAAGCCCAACCACCAAAAATCATAGTAATCATGAAAAATGAAACTGCTAAATTTACCCAACTAGAAACTTTTTTAAACCGCTATTATTTACCTAATCGAGAATTTGCACATTTTACCTTATATTTAAAAGATGGGGATAAGCATTAATGCAAAAACGCTGGTCACTAAAGTTACTACCCAAACCATATTACTTAGCTTTTCGATTAATGTTTTTGTTTAGTGCTATTCTTAGCTTGGTTAGCTTAGTATTGTTGCCCAGACTGCAGCCAGTAATTCCTTTATTTTATTCTTTAGCCAGACCTGAGCAGCATTTGGCTAACAAATACTGGTTGCTAATCTTGCCTAGCTTATCTTTATTAATCAGTTTTGGTCATCTAACCCTAGTTAAAATCTTTAAAAACCTAGAGCCACGACTGTTAAAAATCTTTGTTTGGCTAAGTGTGTTTTATCAAGTAATCTTAACAATCATTTTTATCAGGACCATATGGATTATCAGTTAATCTTAAGTTTTTTTACCAGTGGCTTAATTGGCTTAACTTTGACTCCGTTGATCATCAAGTTTTATCGCAGTCAAGGCTGGTTAGATGATCCACAAAAAAACAAACATATTAAAACTGTTCACCAACGAGCAGTGCCTCGTGGAGGCGGCTTAGTCATCTTTGCTACTGTATTAATCAGCTCAGTATTATTTTTGCAACTAGACCAATATTTGTTAGCAATTTTAGGCGGAGCTTTGTTGCTAACTTTGGTGGGCACCTTAGATGATATTTTTGATCTTCATCCTTTGCCTCGCTTGGGAGCCGGCTTTTTAGCTGCTTTACTAGTAGTTAGTACTGGCATTGGCATTGCCTATGTTAGCCATCCCTTTGCTTCAGGAGTGATTCATCTTGATCAACTACAGTTTCAACTTAACTTACTAGGACAGGCCCACAAAATTTGGCTAATGGCAGACCTATTTGCCTTGTTTTTTATTGTTTGGAACATGAATATTGTTAACTGGTCTAAGGGAGTAGCTGGACAACTGCCTGGATTTGTAGCTATTTCAGCAGTTTTTATTGGCTTGCTATCAGTTCGCTTTATTGACGATCCCACCTCTTTTAATACTGCTACTTTAAGTTTTATTATTGCTGGTGCTTATGCTGGGTTGTTATTTTGGAATTGGGAACCACAAAAAATCATGCCTGGCTATGGAGCTGGCTCTTTAGCTGGCTATTTTTTAAGCATCTTGGCCATTATTTCTGGAGCTAAAGTGGCTACTACCTTAATGGTTTTAGCCATTCCTACTGCTGATGGCATCTTTGCAATTTTACGACGAATTCGTGCTGGCAAAAAACCCTGGTGGGGCGATCGTGGCCACCTGCATCACAAATTAATGGACGTATTAGGCTGGAGTAAACAAAAAATCGCTGTTTTTTATTGGAGCGTATCATTGTTAATGGGGCTTTTATCTTTACGTTTAAACACTTTGGGCAAGATCATTGCTATTGGCACTGCAGCTGGCTTTGTGTTTTTGTTTATGATTTGGGCCAAGTTGCAAGAACAAAGCAAGTAGGGTTAATAAATTAATTTTTAGCGGTTGTTTTCTAGCAGACTTCTTGCGGGGTTGGTGGAGTTAGTAAATTAGACGTTTTAACCCTCCTCTGTCTTAATCTCATCACACAAAACAGCTGAAAAATGTTAGAATCAAGCTAAATCATCATCAACCAAAAACCAGTTTGTGAAGATAAGTAAAACTTACATGGATTTCACTAAAAGTATTCCCTACTTATTACTTAAAACCGCCCGTCCCCGCCAATGGATTAAAAATGTTGCTCTTTACGCTGCTCTATTATTTTCTGGATTCTTTTTTTACCAACCCAGTGATGGTCCGGCTTATTTTTGGGTAGTTAGTTTTGCTGTAGTGATTTTTTGCTTATTAACCTCTGCAGTTTACATTATTAATGACATTATTGATCTAGAAGCAGATCGCCAGCACCCTTTTAAAAACAAGCGGCCTTTAGCATCTGGTGAGTTGCCAATTCCAATTGCTGCTTTTACTGCTATTACCCTGTTAAGTATAGTGTTGTTTTTGTCTTTAACTTTATCGGGATTTTTTCGATTGCTAGTGTTTGCTTATTTAGGCTTACAATTAATCTATGCCAAAAAAACCAAGCATATTCCCATCTTAGACGTGATCTCTATTGCTACTGGCTTCTTAATTAGAGTATATGCTGGAGCAGTAGTAGTAGAACTGCATATGAGTGTCTGGTTTTTACTCACAGTAGTTTCGGCCTCGTTGTTTTTGGCAGTGGGAAAACGTCAAAGTGAGCGCACTTTATTAGGCAAACAGGCCAAAGGTGGGGCTACTCGAAAAACTTTAAAACATTATAGTCAGCGCCTACTTGATCAATATACTGGCATGTTTGCCAATGCCACTTGGCTTACTTATGCTTTGTTTGCTTTTCAAAACAGCTATGTAAACATCACTCCAGCGCATGAACGCTTTCCTCAGTTATACACTATTTTGCCACGAACCTTGCAATCACAAAAACTTTTAATGCTAACGCTACCTTTGGTGATTTTTGGGGTAATGCGCTATCTACAGCTGGTTTATGAAGAAAACAAAGGGGAATCGCCAGAGAGAGTGCTGCTCCGCGATAAGCCTTTATTGTTTACAGTTTTCTTGTTTGGCATCTTAGTGATGGGAATTATTTATCTTTAAAACCTGAGATTTTTGCAAACATTTTACTACCTCTTCTATTGGCAAACCGTGGGTGAAACTGGTTAATGAGCCTTTTGACCAAGCCACTAAGCTTGTTCCAGCATCATAAGCCGGAGAAAAAGCTGCTGACCAGGTGAGCACTGGTTGACGATGCACATAATAATCAATTTCTGCCTGGGTCAACCAACGAAAACCAAATTGAGTAACAATACTTTGTTGATAAGTAATATGGTGCTGAGGGTCAAGATAACAAAAACCAGTTAAAGCTCGCATCTCCTGCCCAGACATTGCCTGTAACATTTTTTGAGCTTCAGACAAATCCTGGGGTTTTTCTAAAGCTTGATTATTAAGCAAGCAATAAGTATCAGCAGCTATCACAATTGCTTGAGGATGCTGCTGACTAACTATGTGGGCTTTAGCATGAGCAATCTTAACTGCTCGCTGAACCTCAGTTTTGGCTTGCACAGCTTGTTCATCAAGATCAGCAGGAATGACTTTAAATTGCAAGCCTAAAGTTGCTAAGATGTTTTTACGCTGCTGTGATTGAGACGCTAAAATAATTTGTCTTTGTGTCATGGGTAAGTTATTATAGCTCAAGCTTTAATCAGCCAAAACAATTAGCAAGCAGCACTACTTGCTAGCTGGCTTAAACTCAAAACTAAAAGCAGAAAAACCATTAGCACTACGCCATTTAAAACCCATGAGTTGAACCTGCACTTACTTATCCCCAACGTCGGATGCAGGAAACGAGCGAACCACTGGCTTACAGGCACCTTGGTAGCGACCTTAGTGGTCAATTTACCATAACTGTTCAAAATCTCAAGCAAGTTCTGTCACTTAGGATGGGACCAAAGGATCATAAAATCAGTTGCCAAAGATCAGGAATTGCACGCAAGTAAAAGCACTTAAGAACTTAACCTGGGAAAAGAAGCTTGTCCTGACAAACCTAGAAACTTAACTAAATCAGTCGCGGTAAAATAATAACTGACTGGACAGATTTTAACAATTAATCTAGAATCAGTTATTGTTGTATGAAAATCAAAAAGGCAATCATTACTTCTGCTGGCTTTGGTACTCGGTTTTTACCAATCACCAAAACCATTCAAAAGGAAATGCTGCCAATATTAAACCGTCCAGTAATTGATTATATTGTAGAAGACTGCATCAAGGCCGGTATTAAAGAAATCATCTTTGTAGTTAATGAGCATAATAAACAAGTTTTACATTTTTACCAAGAAAACCAACGCTTGTGTCAACATCTAAAAAAAACAAGTAAACTTGTTAAGCATCAACGCCTACAAAAATTGCACCAAAAAGCCAAGTTCCGTTTTATTAGAC
>WJLO01000124.1 GCA_014728425.1 Minisyncoccota bacterium
ATCTAAGCCATCAGTGATATTAACTGCATTAGCAAAAGCCACGATAACAAAAGTAGCAAAAGGAATATAAAACCAACCAAGCTGAAAAGTGCCAATAAAAGGAATGTATAAAATCGAGATTCCCAAATTAAAGTAAAGCATAATAGCTACAATCAAACCCAAAACCAACTGCAATAGAAACTTGTGTTTGAGCTTGAGTCCAAAAAAACCATTTTTTTCAAAACCAAAAAACTTTTTAATATCATCATAAAGCCCCAGCATGCCAAAAGATAAAAAAGTGAAAAAGATAATATTAACTTCTGCCTGCACATCTTGATAAACACTAGTAACATCAATACCTAAAATTTTTAACAGGGGCAAGATAGTAGCAAACAGCATGGCTACTACCATAATCACTAATAAGCCGCCGCCAATAGGAACACCAGCTTTTTTTTGATGAAAACGATTAAAAATCGGAGTGAGTTTGCCAAACATATCTTTGGTTTTTTCCTGAGCAGAGCGTTGAAAACGTAAAGCATAAAGCACATTAATAAAAGGAATAATAGCCACACTAGTCAAAATAAACGAAAAGATTAATAAACCTAAAACAAGTGCTAGTGATCCCATAAATTAACTCCTTCTGATTTGTGCTCCCATAGATTGTAGTTTTTGATCGATTTTTTCATAACCACGATCAATCTGTTCTACATTATGCAAAATAGTTTCTCCTTGACCGCTAATAGCTGCTAGCATCACAGTAGCACCAGCACGTAAGTCATGAATAGTGAACTCACCGCCCTGAAACTGCGTTGGCCCTTTGATTCTGATAGCATGCACATCACTAGGTTGACGATCTTGCCAGTTAAAATTATAAGTTTTTTCCGGATCAGCTACTGGCACAGTAGTTGGCTCAATAGCTGCTCCCATTTTTTTGAGATCGGCCACATATTGAAAACGATTTTGCATCACAGTTTCATGAATCAAGCTGGCTCCCTGAGCATGACAGATTAATGTAGCCCATAAAGGCTGCCAGTCTGTCATAAAGCCAGGATGAATTTCAGTAGTAACATCAGTAGCTCGTAAAGGGCCTTGGTAAAAAAAACGAATCCCATAGTCTGCCACTTCAATACCTGCTCCAGCTTCTTGAAGTTTAGCTAAAAAAGCTTCTAAATCCTGTTGACGAGCGTTTTCTACAATAATGTCTCCTTTACTAGCAATAGCAGCACAAGCATAGCTAACAGCTTCATTACGATCAGGCATCACTTTGTGAATAGCTCCATGCAGTTTTTTCACTCCTTCGATCTCTATCACTCTCATAGCTCGTCTTCTAATTCTTGCACCCATGTTGTTTAAAAATTTAATCAAATCATCCACTTCTGGTTCTTGAGCAGCATTTTCTAAAATCGTTTTACCTTGAGCTAAAACCGCAACCATTATCAAAGTCTCAGTGCCAGTATGAGTATTTTTACTAAACCGATAATTAGTGCCCTTGAGTTGTTCGGCCTTCATTAAAATTTTCTGGTCTTGAACTTGCCAGCTCACTCCCAGTTTGGCTAAACCAGCAAAATGACGATCTAAAGGTCGTTTACCAATTTTATCACCACCAGGCAGGGGGACTTCAGCCCGACCAAAACGAGCTAAAAGCGCTGGAATAAACAGAGTAGAGGCTCGGGAAACATCACCATATTCACTTTTGATTTTAAAGCTGGTTAAGTTTTGTGGCTTAATAAAAATAGTTTTTTCCCCAGCACTATAAGCTTTTCCTCCTAGTTGATTAATGATCTCTTTAACCATTAACACATCGGCAATGCCTGGCAAGTTAAGTAAACGCGACTCAGAATCTGCTAACAAAGCAGCAGTCATTAGTTTATAAGAAGCATTTTTAGCTCCCCCTAAACGCACGCACCCATGCAAAGGCGTACCTCCTTGAATAATCATAGTGTTGGCAGTTCTGCTGTCAATCATGATAAATAAAAAACTTCTTCTGTTAATTGTACCCCAAATCTTTTTTTAACGCGTTCTTGAACTTTTTTAATCAATTTCTTTAAATCTTTAGTAGTGCCTTGACCCAAGTTAACCATAAAAGCAGCATGCTTGTCACTAACTTGAATATCTCCCTGCTTAACTCCTTTAAGACCAGCTTGGTCGATTAAAAAGCCAGCTGGCACAAAGTTGCGCTTTTTAAATTGAGGAAAAAGTTTTTTTAATTTAGCAGTGTTGGGTACGTTTTGAAAAACACAACCAGAGCTAGGTAAGTTTAAAGGTTGAGTTTTTTGACGATATGTATTGGCCTCACGAATTAATTCTTGTGAAGTAGCTCGATCTCCTTGAGCTAATAAAAAATCAACTTGCAAGATAATTTCTTGGGTGTGGTGGAATCGAGAAGAGTCATAAGCAAAGTCACACTGCGCTTGTGATAACCACTCCAGCTTACCCTGAGGAGTAAGCACTTGTACTTGCTTAACATGCTTGCCAATTAAGTCTTCAAGATAATGGGCATTGTTGTAAACAGCTCCTCCTACTGTGCCAGGTACTCCTAAAAAATATTCCAAGCCAGTTAAGCCCAGTTTTACCGACCGACTTACTAAAACCGAGGTCTTTAAGCCTGCTTGTGCTTGCAGCACTTGATAGCCGGGCTGATCGCTTTTAAGAGTCTTGAGCCTATCTGCTGCCAAATGAAGCACTAATCCTTGAACACCCTGATCAGCTATAATTACATTGCTGCCACCACCCAAGATAGTAAGCTTTACCTGATGTTGTTGGCAAAATCTGGCCACAGTAATAATTTGATCTAAATCAGTAAGTTTAAGATAAGCTTCTGCTGGACCACCTAGTTTAAAATAGCTCAATGGGGCTAAAGGCTGATTAAATTTAAAATCAAAACGCAGCAGATTTGTAGCAAGCAGTTTTTGCGTCTTAGTCATTAGAGTATATTGTATATTATAGTAATGACCATGATCAAACCAGCTTCAGCTTTAACTACTGGCAGTCAAGGAGTTTTTATGTTTGATAAGCCTATAGGTCTTACTAGTCATGATGTAGTAGATCAAGTACGCAAGATCACTGGAATCAAAAAGGTTGGGCACGCTGGCACCCTTGATCCTTTAGCTACTGGACTGTTAATTATTTTAGTGGGTCGGACATATACCAAGCAGCAAAGTCGTTTTTTAAAACTAGATAAAGAATACCTAGTAACTGCTCAACTAGGAGCAACCACTGACACTTATGATCTAGAAGGTCAAGTAACTAGTCAAGCGCCTTGGGAACAAGTGACTCAACTGAGTCAAACTCAACTAGCATCAGCTTTGGCTAAGTTTACTGGCAAAATTATACAAACTGTGCCAGCTTTTTCTGCAGTAAAGATTCGAGGTGAAAAACTTTACCGCCAAGCTAGAAAAGGTCAATTTATTAATCAATTACCTCAACGCAAGGTTAACATTAAACAGTTAACCTTATTAAACTGGCAAGTGAGGCCAAAGCAACAAGCTAGTTTAGTTACTCTTCAAGTTGCTTGCAGCTCTGGTACTTATATTCGTTCTTTAATTCATGAGTTGGGACAAGAATTACAAATTGGTGCTGTGGTCACCAAACTAAAACGTTTTAAAATAGGGAAAATCAAAATAAAGGGCGATTCATGAATGAAAAAAGAGCGAGTGAAAAAGGGATTGGAGCTGAAGAACCTCAGGAGTTCTATAAGAGATTTTTACAAGCCTCTCAATTTGTTGGTGAGACCATAAGCGCAGAGACTGATGACCAAAAAGCAGAAACACTGTCTGCAATCGACAATTTACTTCAAGGTGCCCTAATGATTCTAACGAATAAAATGATGCCTCAAGGCTTAGCTCAAATTGAACAAAGACACTTCAATGCTCTATATGCTGCAGAAGAGCTTATGAAGAAGCAACAACTGTAGATAATTTATAATCTAAATTATCTCAAAAAACAATAAAACAATCAGCTAAATTAAGTTAGTAAATTTTCAATACCTTGCTGCTTCAATCATTCCTAGTTTTTCTGGTGGCCAGTAACGAAAAAAGGCTTTGCCCACAATGTCACTTTTTTTAATCGGCCCCCAGGTGCGGGAATCAGAAGAATAAGAACGATTATCACCCACTACAAAATACTCATCTGGCCCCAGAGTAACAGTTCGTCCTTTTACAAAAGAACCTGGTAAAGTTTGAAAATCAGCAGGAATATATGACTCTGCTAAGGGTGTTCCATTAACAATGATCTGATTATTAGTAACTTGCACGCTCTCTCCAGGTACTGCCAGCACTCGTTTAATAAAATCACAACCTGTGCCTTCAGGACAATGAGCTTCTTCTGGAGCATGAAAAACCACCACATCACCTCTACTAGGATCACCCACCCGATAACTTACTTTATCGGTTAATAAATACTCTCCGCTTTGAAAGGTAGGCACCATTGACTGGCCATTAACCTGGTGGGGTTGCATAAAAAACAGATAAACCACCAAAAAAATCGATAAAGCAATAACAATCGTTTCAACAATATCTAAAAACAAAGCCCCAATTTTCTGCACAATATTCATAACAACCTGTATGTTACCTCTTTTTTAACCCTTAACGCAAGAGGTATACTAAGGGGTATGGGTTATACTAAAGCAGCAATTTCTGGATTTACATGGCAGACCGTTTTAAAACTAACTACTTATGCCCTAACTATAGCAAAAATCTTTTTTTTAGCACGCTTATTAACCCCAGCTGACTTTGGGTTATTTTCTTTAACAGCGATTGCCTTGGGTATTAGTGAAGCTGTAACTGAAACCGGGGTAAACCTCACTATTTTACAAGCTAAACAATCAATCAACTACTTTTTAAACACTGCTTGGGTGATTGCTATTGCTAGAGGTTTTTTAATTGGCATTATGATGATCATTACAGGCCTGTTTTTAGGCCAGTTTTTTGCTAACTCAACCCTAACTCATCTCATTACCCTAGCAGCTTTAGTTCCAGTTATTAAAGGTTTTATCAACCCAGCTATTGTTACTTTACGCAAACAACTGCGCTTTGGACACGATAGTTTATACTATCTGGCTATTATTGTTGTTGAGATCATTGCTGCTATCTTTTTTGCCTGGCTATTACACTCGGTTTTTGCTTTAGTATTAGGCTTGATCACTGGAGCTATTTTTGAGGTTCTAATCTCGTTTTACTTTTTTACCCACCGGCCGCGCTTTCAATACTTGCACTCTCGGGCCAAAATCATCTTTAGTAATGCTAAATGGCTAAGTCCAGCAGCTTTTTTACGCTATTTAAATGACAATTTAGATGATCTCTTAATTGGTAAAATTGTTGGTACTCCTAAGCTAGGACTTTATCATAATGCTTATGCTTTAAGTCACAAAACCAACTATGAACTAGCCAAGGCTACTCATTATAGTACTATTCCTATTTTTACTAAAATCAATAATGACTTCACAAGGCTAAAAAAAGCCTTTAAAAAAACTAGTTTGGTTAATTTATTAATTGGCATTGGAGTATCTTTACCAATCCTGCTTTTTCCAGATTTAATTATCAAGGTTTTGCTAGGAGATCAATGGTTAGCTGCTATTCCTATAGTACAACCACTGGTCTTGGCTGGCATTCTTCAAGCAGTAAGTTTATCTATGCAAACTTTGTTATTGGCCAAAAAAAACTATGCCTTGATTAATTTTTATCTAGCTAGTACTTTAATTTTAATGACTAGCTTGATTTATTTTTTAGGCCTGCGTTTTGGCCTAACTGGTACAGTAATAGCTTTGCTAGCTGCTCGTGCTTTAACTTTACCCTTAATAATCATTGGCACTATGAAAACCTTAAAGTCTTAAAATCATGAATTACTTCAACATGTTCCGCCAAAACTTGCGCAAATATTGGCCCTTAGTGATCATTATTGGCTTGGCCACTTGGCTAAGGGTTTATCAGCTCCCAGCTAAAGCCATCTTGTTTGGTGATAGCGCTCGAGATATCTTAGCTGCTATTCAAGCAGTTAATAATCATCAACTGCCTTTATTGGGCATTCCTTCTAGTGTGCCTCGATTTAGACAAGGGCCAATCAGCATTTGGCTAGCAATGGCTTGGTATATTTTTTTTGATTTAAACTTATTAGTTTTATTTTTAATTGCTGCTTTAATAGGCATTATCACAATCATTATTACTGCTGAGTTTTGCTTACGCTATTTTAATAAGAAAACTGCGATCTTGGTCAGTTTACTAATCGCCACCTCACCTTTGGCTATTAGTCATAGTCG
>WJLO01000017.1 GCA_014728425.1 Minisyncoccota bacterium
ACTTGGATAAGCCCTACTAATACCGATAAAAACCGGCCAGCATAAAGCTGATCGGTAAACAAATATTGAAAAGGTACTAAAAGCCAAATGTGTAAAGGAGTTTTACCATCATTCATAGCAAAAAATAAATACTGCTGCCAGTCATCCATGATTAACTGAGCCCAGCGAATATAAATAGCTTCATCAGCAAATACTGGCAGAGCAGTTAGTCGGTACAAATGAGTGAGCAGGTAAACAGCAATGAATATGATTAATATCACTAGGGTTTTTTGTTTAGCAGATGCAACTTTGATCATAACTTTATTGTAACTTTTTGTTAAGGTCTTGGCTAGCTTTAGGTAGTTTTAAAAAAAATGATTCTTCATGCTAGGGTGTTTTTATAGTGCTAATAATACTTGAAAAATTAGGGAGTTTTTTTGATAGTCATTATCTGCCGCAGACCTTGATAGCTAAAATAACCAACTGGTATTCCCCAAGTAATCAGGTTTTGTTGTTGCAAAATCAGTTCGTCAAATTCACCAGTTTGTAACCACGGCAAATATCTTAGCAAGCTAGTAAAAGAAAACAATAATAAAGTATTGCGCCAGGTTTTGTTATTAATTAATGGCAGCCACACTAAACTCCAACTAAGATACCAGGGATGAAACTGTTGTGAACGAGCAGTTAATAAAGGTAAAAACAACAGCATTGAGGCTAATAAAGGCCAGTGTTTGTTAAATTGATTAATTAATGTAGTTAGTTTTTGTTTTATTGAGGTTAGCCAATGCTGCTGATTAAGTATTAGCAGTAGCCAAATCGGCAATAATACTGCAGTGGCATATTTGGTAGAGATAGAAAAAGCCATTAACAAGCCTGATAATAATAGTTGGCTGGTTTTCAATTGAGTTTTTTGTTTTGGCACTACCAAAGCCAATGAAAACATAGCTGGAACAAGCATCCATAGATCGTTATGAGAGTTACTAATGATCTCGATTAAAAACAAAGGATTAAAAAATACCAAACTTAGTTGCCATAAGCTTAAAGATTTTTTTTGTTGATGAGCTAAATATTGCAAAGCAGCAAATAACAAACCTACACTCAGCACACTAAATAAACGAAAGATTATCCAAGTTGGCAAGAATTTATTAAAACCCAAAATATAAGGTAATAAAGACAAGGCAGTCCAGCCATACCAATAAGGTGCTGGTGTGTGAATGTTGTGCATAAACCTAACCCAGTCGTCAATATGAACATAATCTAAGGCTACTTTAACATGAGGATTAGCTTGATAGATCCAGACCATTTTAGCATTAAAAATATAGTTAAAAACATCATGAGAAAGCGCATTATAACTACAGATTAAAGGACTAATAATCAGCAGAAATACTACTAACCACGAATATTGCCACTTGGCCTTAAGTTGGCGAGTAAATTTGATAATCAGTCCATAATTAGCAAACAACAGCATGATTAAAGAGAAATAAACTTTAACTAATAAATCACGATTATTAAAAAAAGCTTGCCACATCCACAACTGCCACCGCCAATAAGGTTCCCAGTTACTAAGAATAAGATTAGGAGTGGTTAATGAGTAGGAAAACCAAGCATAGCTAGCTAGTAAAATAAAATAACTAGTGAAACTGAAGATTAACCAGCTGGAGCGCAAAGTTTTTTTCACAATTATAAGTTGCTTAGTGCTGAGTTTTATTTTTTTAATCTTAATTTTTTTAAGCTTTATACTTACCAGCCAAATCAGCTTTACGAATCTTTAAAATATCTCTGAGCATTAACAAAGAATCGCGCACTGGATTAACTCGTTCAGTTTGATAATGTTGCCATTTAATGGGAACTTCACGAATACGATAATTAAACTTGTTGGCAAGATATAATAACTCAACATCAAAAGCCCCAGTATAAGCAGCTTTGATTTTTTTCTCACCACTATAAACATACAAAGCATTAAACAGTTTTTCAGTAGCCTCAGCAGAAAACATTTTAAAACCGCACTGAGTGTCTAGCATTCCTGGGATGGCCAAGGCCTGAACCACAATGTTCCAAACTCGACCCATGAGGTGACGGTAAAAGGGCTCTTTTTCTCGCTTGGCTCCGATCATTTCGCGAGAACCAAAAATCACATCATAGTCAGGAACATATCTTAAAAGTTTTTTAACTTCTTTTAATGGAGTAGATTGATCAAAATCAGTATATAGGCGCCAGGCTGCTTGAGCAGCTAGCATGCCAGCTTTAACAGTCGGTCCTTTGCCAGCATGAGTATTAGCCAAAACCTTAACATTTTGATGCGCTTGAGCAAACTTTTTTAATTCAGTTAAAGTTCCATCAGTAGAGCCATCATCACTGAGAATTATTTCCCAGGAATAATCCTGTTTTTTTAAATAGCCAACAACTTGATCTAACACGCCTCTTTTGAGATTGTTTTGCTCATTATAAGAAGGGATTATTACAGCTAGAAAGGGTTTGGTTGACATGGAGTTATTTTACAAAGTTTTCGCTTAATTGTCTATTTGGCTAAAATAGTAATTTCTGGGCCATTATTAATCCTGAATTGATCACTGATTTGACTGTCTTGAAACTGCACAATTTCATAAATCGGTAAACCAGTGACATTTTGCACAGCTTGAGCCTCATTAATAATCACTAGTTTTTGGGCTTGAGAGTTAGCTGTAGGATCTAAAGGTGGATTGTTGCTGGTACTTAAAAAATAACGGTAGTTTTGGCCATAAAGATCTTTTGATTCTGACAACAATACTAAATTGTATTGATCATCTGGCTCAAGATGTTGTAGGATTTCTTGACTAGTTTGGCTAATTTCAGCCAAGGTCCAGCCAGTATCTTGCAAAGGCATGTTGGTTAAATTTATTTGGAGAAAATAACCAAAGAAAATCAAGCCTAAAACTTTTCCTAAAGCATGTTGACTCCACCAGGCAATAATAAAACCATAAACTAAAGCAGTCACAGGAAATAAATAAGCAATATAATGGTAATAAACTTGGTGTTCATAAGTAGCCACCCCCATAATACCAGTAATTAAATAGGCTAAAATCACAATTAAACCAGCGTTTTTTTGTTGAGTGAGTTGTTGTTGGCGATATCGGCTAATTAGCCAATAAGCTAAAGCAGCCAAGACCAGGTAAGTTAAGTCTCGATTAAGATGGCGATTTTGCCCTAAGTTATACTCAAACAAAATCAGGCCAGCACGACCTTGAGCGTCCTGCAAAGTTTGTTGCAGTTGCTGAGTAAAGTTGAGTGGCGCACTGTGTTTAAAGTTTTGCTCTTGGGTAAACAAATATTGAAAAGCTTTGGCATTGAGCCAGTTGTGCTTCCAGTCAAATAAAATTAAAGGGGTTAGAGAAGCAAGAAAAATCATCATGCTGATCAGAGTTATGAGGGCAAACTTAAATAACTTAGCCTTTTTAATTTTAGAGTTGCTTTTAATCAATTCAGCTAATTGAATCAGCCAAATAACTCCTGCACCGCCTAGTGACAACAAAGTTAAGTAGTGCAATTGAATTAATATTGAAAAACACCCTGCCACTACTAACCAAAACTTAGGATGGCTTTTCCAAGCTTTATAAGTAAAGTAAATCATTAATAAAGAAAAAAACGGGGCTGGATTAGGGTTCCAACTAAAACGTGAGTACTCTACTACTGTAGCAGAAAAAGCTAAAAAAATGCTAGCAATTATTGCTGCTTTGGCACCAATCAGCTCTTTGCCCAAACGGTAAGTGAGCCAGACTGTTAAGATGCCTAAAGCAGCTACTGCATAAACTGGACCCATGGGACTAGGATAAGAAAGCCATAAAAATGGCAGCATTAGGTAATAATAAAATGGTCCTAAATACATATTACCCACACTAGTGACTGGCCCAATAAAAACAGGGTCTTTTTCTTTAAAGATTTTGCTCACAATTAAAGCATCACGACCTTGGTCTCCCAAAAACTGCAATGATCCAGCTAGGTTGTAAAGCCGCAAAAAAGCCGCTGCTACCAAAGTAATAGTTAGAATTAAAGTAATGGGTTTAAAATGATCAATCTTTGCAGGCATTTTTGTAATTAGCGTTATTTGTAAATTATTTTAGCATTTTTCTTTAGTAGGCTTTTTTTGATTAATAGTTTTTTAGTTGAGCAAAAATAGTTAAGCTTTCTGGTTGGGTTAGTTATTTTTACTTAGTTAATACTTAAGCTGGTTACTTAGCTTGCTTTGTGTTTCCAAATAATGCGGGAATAGGCAAAAAAGTTCCAAAACATGCCCACTAAAATACCAATAACTGCATATAAAGTTCCAGTATCAAAAACAAAATTTACTATGGGTATAGTAAACAACGGGAACAAGCCAACAAATAATTCGCCAATAAAAGCAATTAACTGTTGAATTAAGATGGAACCACCAGAAGCTAAGTTAAACTGCACAAACTTAACAGGATACTGGTTTAGTTTGAGCTTACGATCAGCAAAGGTCCAAAAATTACTTAAGATAAAGTTAGTTAAAACTGCTCCTTCAATAGCTAAGAAAAAGGCTAGCTGATAAGGTAGCCACAGGCGCCAAAACTGCAAGGTGCTCAACTGAACACTTGCGCCAATTGTGCCTACTATTATAAACTTAAAAACTCGACTTTTTAAAATTTCTTGCAGTCTCATTTTAAAGATATAAACTAAAGTGTTTTTAATGTATTCTGGCCCGATTTTGCTTTTACCTAGTTCGCGATCTTTAAACACAAATGGTACCTCAGTAACTTTAAATCCTTTTTTAATGGTTTTATGTAGAAAACCGATTTGAAAAGTATAGCCGCTAAAACGGCTGCTTACCAATTCAGGCACTACTGCTTGATAAGCTTTTTTAGTAATTGCTCGATAACCACTAGTCCAGTCTCGAACTGTCCAGTTAGCTAGCACTAATAAAATCACTAAATTACCTACCACACTTAAAAACTTACGATGTAAGCCCCAGTTTTGAGGAATCCCGCCCCCTTTAATATAACGGGAGCCAATGACAAAATCATAACCTTGATCGATTTTATTTAAGAATTGGGGAATTTTGCTAGGATCATGAGAGAGGTCAGCGTCAAACTCAAACACTACATTAGCTTGGAGTTTGTTAAAAGCATGCTCCATTCCTTTAAGATAGGCATCTCCTAAACCGGCCTTTTTTGGCTTAACTAATAGATGCAAATTCGGTTGTTTTTTTTGTAGTTTTTTTACTATTTGGGCAGTTTTGTCTGGTGAATTGTCATCAACCACTAAAATGCCAAGCTGCCAGTTTTTAATTTTTTTAAAAATTTTTTGTAAAGCAGTGATGGTAGGGGTGATGTTTTCTTTTTCGTTATAAGTAGGAATAATAACAATAGCCTTGGGCATAATTATTCTTTCCGTTGTTTTTCTTCTGCTATTTCTGCATTGACCATCAAGGCCACCAGCTCTTTAAAACTAACACTGGGCTGCCAATTAAGTTTTTTCTTGGCCTTGCTGGCATCACCAATCAAAACATCTACCTCAGCTGGGCGGTCAAATTTAGGATTATGTTTAAAAACTTTTTGCCAGTCTCCTAAGTCAGCTATTTCACAGGCAATACTTAAAAACTCTTTTACTGAGTGAGTCTCGCCAGTAGCAATCACAAAATCTTCTGGTTGATCTTGTTGGAGCATCAGCCACATAGCTTTAACATAATCTTTGGCATAACCCCAGTCGCGTTTTGATTCTAAATTGCCTAGTTCTACATATTGCTGTTTGCCAAGTTTAATCCTAGCTACAGCATTGGCAATTTTGCGAGTTACAAACTCTAAACCTCGTCGAGGCGATTCATGATTAAAGAGTAAGCCAGATACAGCAAAAAGATCATATGATTCTCGGTAATTAACAGTGATCCAATGACCATAAACTTTGGCTACTCCATAAGGTGAACGAGGATAAAAAGGAGTGTTTTCGTTTTGTGGTGTTTCTCGCACTTTACCAAACATTTCACTAGAACTGGCTTGATAAAATTTGGCTTGTGGGCAAGCCAAACGCATGGCTTCTAAAACTCGAATGACTCCTAAAGCAGTAAACTCACCAGTTAGCACTGGTTGTTCCCAGGAAGCTTGTACAAATGACTGAGCAGCTAAGTTATAAATTTCGTCGGGCTGAGTTTCTTTTAAAGCAAAAGTTAAAGAGTTCTGATCAATCAAATCACCAGATATTAACTCAAGTTTAGGATTGTGAATAAGATGACTAATACGGGCAAAGTTTTGCGTACTAGTTCGTCTAGTTAGTCCATAAACCTGATAACCCTTGTTTAATAAAAACTCAGCTAAATAAGAACCATCCTGGCCAGTAATGCCAGTGATAAAGGCTTTTTTCATGTTGTACTCCTCATATGATTTAATACTCGTGCTAAAGTGTCCTTAATCTTAATAGTTGGTTGCCAACCTAAGGCGGCGATTTTACTATTATCAGCAATTACTTTGGGAATATCAACCGGCCTAAGTTTTTGCTGATCAACCTCAACTTTGATTTTAATTGAAGACAACTCAATAAGCCAATCAAGTAGTTGTTGAATACTGTAACCCTGGCCACTGCCAATATTATAAACTTCACCAGTTTGACCTTGCTTCATTAATAAAATATAAGCTTTGACCACGTCTTTAACATCAGTAAAATCTCGTACCGCGGCTAAGTTGCCTACTTTCAGCTGCTGCTGTTGGCCTTGTTCAATATTAATGATTTGTTGAGCAAAATCAGGCACCACAAAACCAGAAGCCTGACGCTCACCAAGATGGTTAAATGGTCGACAACGCACAATATTTAGTTTGCATGATTGTTGATAAGCATAACCAAGCATGTCTTGAGTAATTTTAGAAACAGCATAAGGGCTAGCTGGCCCTAAAGGATCGGTTTCTTTGAGGGGTTGGTTTTGCGGAGCATATTCCATTGCACTACCAACGATCAACACTCTAGCCTGAGGGGCATGTGTTTTAACAGCCTCAAGCAGGTTTAATTGCAGTTGTAAGTTGTTGTTTAAGACCGAACGAGTTTGAGCAAAACTTTTGCCCACTGCTGCTAAAGCAGCTAGGTGATAAATTTGATCAGGTTGGATCTGAGCAATCAATTTAGTAGTGGGTTTGGTTTTGGTCAAATCAAGTTGATGAATGGCTTCGTGAGGAATTAACTGATGAACAATGTTGGACTGATCTTGATAAGCAGTTACATGAATTTTTTGTTTACCTTGGGCTAGTAAGGCTTCTACTAAATGAGAGCCAGCAAAGCCTGTTCCACCAGTAATTAAAATCTTGGGCTGTTTTGTCATGTTAGCGTCCAATCCCTAAATAATCATAGCCTAATTTTTCAAGTTGTTTGGGCTTAAATTGATTGCGAGCATCAATAAACCATTGGTGTTTTTTAGTTTTTACTTGACTAAAGTCAAAAGAAAGGATTTCTGGCCACTCAATCAAAGCTATAATGACATCAGCATCTTGGCAAGCTGTTTTAATTTTTTTAAACTGTTGATAATTAGTTGAAGTTGGTGGTGAGTATTGAGCCATAGGGTCATAGCTATTAACTTTAGCACCAGCTTGCAACAGAATCGGAATTACTTTAGTAGCTGGTGCTTCCCGTAGATCATCAGTATGAGGCTTAAAAGACAGCCCTAGGACTGCTACCACCTTATTTTGCCAACCAGCCAGCTTTTTTGCAAACTGACGCATTAATTTAGGAATGCGATTTTCATTAATTTGATTAACTTTATTGAGAATATTATCACCTTCTCCAATAGCTCGTGAATAAGCTGCTAGCTCTTTAACATCTTTAGGAAAACATGAACCACCATAACCTAAGCCAGGATACCAGTAATGTGGACCAATGCGTTTATCTAAACCAATGCCAGTTAAAACTTCTTCAATATCAGCTCCGTTTTTTTGACAGAGATCAGCAATTTGATTAGCAAAAGTAATTCTAGTAGCTAAATAAGCATTAGCAGCATATTTAGCCATTTGAGCTGAAGCAGGCTTCATTTGAACAATAGGAGCTTTAAAAGGTTGATGAAGTTTTTGCAGTTTTTGAAAGACTTGACTGTTTTCTGTGCCAATTAAAACGCGATCTGGTTTTAAAGTGTCTTGTACAGCACTACCTTCTCGTAAAAATTCTGGCAAAGCAGCTAAATAATATTTGATTTTGCTGAGTTTTTGTTGTTGCCGAGCTTGATTAATTTTTTGTTTAACTTGATCTAAAGTTCCTGGTGGCACAGTAGATTTGATAGCTACAATAGTTTGTTTTTTTAAATATAGAGCTAAACTTTCACAACTAGCAAAAACATAACTTAAGTCTGCTTGGCCATCTGGAGCAGATGGAGTGCCAACAGCAATGATCACTAGCTCGGCATTTTTAACGGCTTGAGCATAACTAGTAGTAAACTTTAAGCGTTTTTGCTGCTGCTGTTGTTTAAGCAAATTTGTGAGTTGAGGTTCATAAAAAGGCACCTGGCTTTTTTGCAAAGACTTAATCTTTTTTTTATCAATATCTAGGCCAGTAACCTGATGGCCCAATGAGGCATAAACTGCAGCAGTGACCACACCTACAAAACCAGTGCCAATAATGGTGATCTTCATAAAAGTTAGTATAACACGGTATAATTGAATCAGCTATGAAGATTAACATCTTAACTACTTTTGCTGATTTTTTTACTACCCCTCTTCAGAGCTCGATTTTACAACGAGCTCAAGATAAAGAGTTGGTAGAGATTAATTTGGTTGACTTGCGAAAATTTACTGATGATCAATATCGCAGTACTGATGACCGTCCTTATGGTGGTGGTGCAGGAATGGTGATGAAGATCGAACCTATTGATCGTGCTCTAGCCAGTTTAGCTCAGCAAAAAGGCCAAACAAGCCAACAGATTGTTTTAACTTCAGCTAAGGGGCAGCTTTTTACTCAACAAACTGCCCAGCACTATGCTCAACTTAAAGAACTAACCTTGATTTGTGGCCATTATCAAGGAGTAGATGAACGAGTAGCCCAACATTTGGTTGATGCTGAAGTTCGCATTGGTAACTATGTCTTAACTGGCGGTGAGCCAGCTAGTTTAGTGATTGTTGATAGTGTGACTAGATTATTGCCAGGAGTTTTAGGCAATCAGGCTAGTTTACGAGCCGAGTCTCATGGTAAGCCCGGTCAGTTAGGTTGTCCTCAATATACTCGGCCGGCAAACTATCGCGGTTGGTCAGTGCCACAGGTTTTGTTAAGCGGTGATCATGCTCAAATTAAAGCTTGGAAGAACCAGCAAAGAACCAATCTTAGTTAAGACTTGCTGCTTGTTTGACTCGTTTTTTGCTTAGTGAAGTTTTTGCACTGCTTCTGCAATACTATTCATTTTAAAATCTAGTTGTGATTTAAGCTTGTCGCAGTTTAAAGCAGTGTTTTGCTGGTAGGGTCTATCTAGAGTTTTAAGGTATTTGTTAAGATCACCTTTTTCAACTTCAGTATGGAGATTAAGAGTTTGCTTGATTAGGTTGGCAAAATCATAATCAGTCCATTGTTCACCACTGCTAGCGTGAAAAAGGCCAGTGGTTTTAGTGCGGATTACCCAGTCAATTACTTTAACAAAGTCTTCAATAAAAGTGGGGCCAAAATAGTGATTAGTAAATTGAGGATAAAGATCTTGGTTTTTTAAACCTTGGATAATGCGATGAGCAATATCAAGCTTATGGCCAAACTGATCAGCGCGAAATGGTTGATCAATGCGTAAGATTGTCCAAGGAATTGAGGTTTTTTTTACTAGCTCTTCTGCCCAAAGTTTAGTCTGGCCATACCATTCTATAGGGTTGGTTTGATCGGTTTCTATGTAGGGTTTGGTTTTTTGACCGTCAAAAACATAAGCAGTGGAAACATGAATCAAATGCTTACAAGTTTGCTTGCAAGCTTTAATAATGTTTTCTGTACCAGTGACATTGACTTGATAGGCTGGCCCGCTTTGATCATCTTGCTGTTTCCAAGCTCCAGTCACATTAGTATAAGCAGCTAAATGAACTACTGCTTCGGCCTGACAACTAGCAAAAGCTTTTTTTACTTGAGTAAGGTTGGTGATATCAACTGGCTCTTGAGCATCACGCAAGTCAAGGTTTTTAAAGTGATATTTATTTTGAAAACTTTGCGCTAGCTTAGAACCGATCAAGCCATTCAAGCCAGTAGTTAAGACAATTGGTTTAGTCATATTGTTTTTTAAAAAAAGCTTGCTCCTGTTTTTTTAATGGTTGCCACCACCACTGATTTTGCTGATACCAGTCAATGGTTTTTTGCAAACCAGTTTCTAAATCAACACTAGGTTGCCAATTTAACTCAGTTTTAATCTTGGTCCAATCTACAGCATAGCGGCGATCATGGCCAGGCCGGTCTTTGACAAATTCAATGGCAGTTTGGTCTTGATTCATCAACTTAATAATCAGTTTGATTAATTCAAGATTAGAAATATCTTTAGTTAAGCCGCCAACCAAATAAGTTTCTCCTAATTGACCGTTAGCAAGCACTTGATCAATTGCAGTACAGTGATCAGTGACATATAGCCAGTCGCGCACATATAAGCCGTCACCATAGACAGGTACTTTTTTATGCTCAATTAAGTTAGTAATAGCTAAGCCAATTAGTTTTTCAGGAAATTGATAAGGGCCATAATTATTAGAACAGTTAGTAATAGTATAGGGTAATTCATAAGTTTCCCCATAAGCACGAACTAAATGGTCGCTACTGGCCTTACTAGCAGAGTAAGGACTACGAGGATCATAAGCAGTGGTTTCGGTAAATTTTTCTTGAGTATCCAAAGGTAAAGCACCAAAAACTTCATCAGTGGAAACATGATGGAAATGGTGAATCTTGTTTTTTAAAGCTGCATTTAGCAATATTTGGGTACCCATAACATTAGTTTGCAAAAACACTGCTGGTTCTAGAATTGAGCGATCAACATGAGATTCAGCAGCAAAATGAACAACAATGTTTACATCAGCCATTATTTTATTTACCAATTTGGCATCACAAATGTTGCCTTCTACAAAAACATAATTAGACTGGTCTTGAACTTTTTTTAAATTAGCTAAATTACCTGCATAAGTTAAGGCATCAAGATTAATGATCTTGTCTTGAGGATGATTTGCTAACCAATAATGAATAAAGTTGGCGCCGATAAAACCAGCCCCACCAGTCACTAATAAGGTTTGTTTTGACATGATGTTGTCTATTATAGACTATGAAAGTTGTGGTGGGCAGTCCTGTCCTTGTTTAACTAAATATTGTAGGTGAGTTTGGGCGAGCTTGGTTTTTGATGATCTTAACTAAATTATTTAATAACTAGAAATCGGCTTCTTTTTCATGAGAGAGGTCAATCAAGCGTTGGGTTTCTTCTCTGCCCAGTTCCCCTCGGACGCGCACATACATATCTTCAAGGCGCTTATACTTTTTTCGCTCTGTTTTCCATAAGCTATGATAATAGCCAGCAGTTAAAGACAAGATTACGATTAAAGCTACTAACAACCGAATGAGGTTTTTACTGGTTAAAGGCAGTTTGGTTTTCATAAGTTAGTTTTACTAAGTTATTGCTTGAAAATCAAGCTTAAGATTGTTGGGATTTTTGTTAACATCAGTAGCGCCGGGTCAAGTTTGTGAGTTATTTAGTTTGTTGTTAATAAAATCTTGAAACTGCTGCTGATCGCGAATTATATAAACCCATTGATTTTGGTATTGCCACTGAGGAGGATGGTAAATAACACCATTTTGTTCATCAGGATAGATGCTTAATTGGTGGTTGTTAATAGTTAAGTGATTTTGTTGAGGAGCTAGTTGGTAAACAATAGCCAGTAGTTGTTCCATTGGTAAATAAACTGCAAAGTGATCAAGATAAAAGCGGTACAATAATCCAGCTTGGTCAGGGTGATTAGCAAAATATTTTAAGTTTTGTAGCTTGGTTACTAAAGCTTGAATGACTTGTTGTTGTCGTTGACTGCGAGCCAGATCATGACCTTGCTTGTCATCACTGTGACGACTACGAATATATTTTAAAGCTCGTTCTCCAGACATAGTTTCTACGCCGGTTGCAAAAGTGACTGTTTCATAAAGTTTGGCTGGATCAGTTTCAGTAGTGATGTCAACATCAGGGCGTGGAAACTGCTCATCAGTAAAACCCTGTTCGATTTTAACTTCAATACCACCTACTAAATTAATTAGTTCTTGCAAATCATTTAAATTAAGCACCAAAGTATGGTCAATAGGTACTTGAGTTAAATCGGCAATGACTTCTTGGGAAAAAAGCTCTGGTTGTTTAGGATAGCGTTGTTCACCATAGGCTAACAGAGCATTGATTTTGGTTTGATAAGTTTGATTCCAAAGGTCGCGAGGCAAAGATAAAGTGCTGATTTGACCAGTCTTTAAGTCAAGCTTAACAAGCATGATGGTGTCAGTTAAAGGGGGAACATCCCCTCGTTGAGCTAATGAATCAGTGCCCAAGATTAGTAAATTTACTGGTCCAGCAAGTTTTTGTGCCTGTTGCTGACTTTGTTGATAAGTTTGCCATAATTCCTGAAGAGAGACTTGAGCAGCCTGGCTAAAAGCACGAAGTTTGCCATAGGCAACACCACCAAGAATTAGCCCAGTTAACAACAGCAAAACCATTGCCAAGATCAGTGCTAGGCCAGTTGCCCGCAGGAAAATTTGACCAAAAGAAAGCGAAGATATAGTTGTTGGTTGTTTAGTGTGGCGCTTTTGTGGCATTATAAAGACAAGGATTAGTGAGGTAATTATAAACTATTAAACTCTTAGGAGGAATTAGCTGTGGAGATGTATAAAATGTTGACAGGCTTAAAAACATTACTCTCTGATAATTTGGGGCTTTCACTCGAAGAACAATTAGAAAGAGGGAAAAGAGCTAGGCAAGCATGGCTAAAAGCAGGCCTTTCTAAAGATCATCGTCTTTTTAGAGCATTAGAACGTGAAGAACATAAGATTAGAAAAAAAATGGCTAAGAAGAAGCCTACATTAGAGGGTAGATCTTCTACTAAAGATCAAGTTGGCTCAGTTACATTTGATTGGGAAAGAGACTAGTTAAATAATCTTTTGTTTACATTTAACCACATTTAACACCTTTTAGTTTTAAAAATGCTAAAATGGTTTTATGATTAAAGCAACTGCTCCAGACGCCACTGATGAATTAGATGAGCTTTTTGGCGAAGATCAAGTACAGCAGATTAAAAAAAAATCAGTTAGCGGGGTGTTGTCATTTTTTGTTCGGACGGCTTTTTTGCAAGGTATTGGCCTGGCCTCGGCTTTTATTTTGAGCTGGTTTTTTGTCCCAGAAGACTTTGCGGTTTATGGCTTTGTAATGCAGATCATTGGTTTGCTAATCTTTTTTTCTGATGTAGGCTTAGCAGCTTCTTTAAT
>WJLO01000018.1 GCA_014728425.1 Minisyncoccota bacterium
AAACTGGACAAGTATAAATATTGGGCTTTTTAGCGCCAAAGGGATCATTTTTACAACCACAAAACATCTTGGAGTTGGTTTTTAATTCAGCGTGAATTTCTAGACCTATAATGGGTTTTAAGCTATGAGCTTTATTTTTCATGATGGTTTCTCCAGCTGTTCCAAGGGGTGTTCTTTTCAAAAGCATCAGCAACTTTAATTATAAGTTCTTCTTGCCACATTGGTGCTACAATGTTCATGCCTAAATAAAGATTGGTCTTGGGGTTACGATAACATGGTAGGCTAAGACCAGGTAATCCAGCAATAGAACTGGGTTCTAACAACATGTCTTCAAGCTCACCAAACATCACTGCTCCTTGCGTGACACCAACCTTTTTGGCAAATCCAGGAGAGGTTGGCGAGACCAGTACATCGTACTTTGTAAAAAGTTTAGCAAAATTTTGTAAAAACAAAGTGCGCACTTTTTGTGCTAAGTTGTAGTATTGATCAGCATAACCCTTGCTAAGAGTAAAGGTGCCCAACATAATTCTTCTTTTAGCCTCATCCCCAAAATGGCTCCGGTCATGACCATAGCGAATGCCATCAAAACGAGCCAAGTTGCTACTTACTTCACCGCGCTGGATAACTGTATAAACGCCAATAGCATAATGAGGATCTAAGGCTTGAGCAGGCTCAACTTTAGCTCCAAGATCGCTAAAGACCTGTAGCTGGTCTTTAAACTGAGTTTTAATTTTTTCTAGGCCTTCAATATCTAAGTAAAGTACCCCGATTTTTAGGTCTTTTAAAGGCTGGTTAAGTGCTTGGGTGTAGTCTGGTACTGGTTGAGCGCTGGTAGTGGCATCATAGGGATCTTTACCAGCTAAGTGGTTTAGTAAAATAGCAGCATCCTCAACTGTTTTAGTGATTGGGCCAGGGCTATCAGTAGATGAAGCCATAGCAATTACTCCAAAACGACTGACGCGCCCATAAGTGGGTTTTAAACCCACGCAGCCACACCAGCTTGCTGGTTGGCGAATAGAACCAGCGGTTTCACTGCCAATAGCAGCAATGCAAGCATCTGCAGCTACTACGGCGGCACTGCCTCCAGAAGAACCTCCAGGAAGATAGTCAGAATTACGAGGATTAAGTGTTCGGCCAAAGTCACTAGTTTCAGTACTAGAGCCATGAGCCCAAGCGTCCATATTGGTTTTACCAATGATTACTCCACCGGCTTGTTGTAGTTTTTTGGTTACGGTTGATTCGTAAGAAGGCACAAAGTTATTTAGTACTTTTGAAGCTGCACTAGTGCGCATGTCTTGAGTGCAAAAGTTATCTTTAACAGCAATTGGTGCTCCGGCCAAAGGTTTTTGTTTTTTCTTTTGAGGATTTTTTAGTACTGTTTCATTTAAGCTTAAATAAAGATTAAGTTTTTTGTCTTGATTTAAGATTGCTTGCTTAATATCAACATAAAGATCAGTTAAAGAAACTGTTTTTTGGTCAAGTTGATCAAGAGTTTGTTTAAGAGTTAACTGGTTAAGCATGTTGTTTTTCAATAATTCTTGGTACCACAAAATATCCTTGATGGGTTTGTGAAGCATTTGCTAAAGCCTGTTCTTGAGTGAACATTTTTTCTTGGTCTACTTTGTCTGCTCGCAGAATGTTTTCTAAACCAGTAACTTGATGAGTGGGTTGAACATTTTTTGTTTTGAGGGATTTTAATTGATTAACTACAGCTAGGGTTTCGGTAAATGCTTGGGTTAACTCTTGTTCCTCCTTTTTGCTAATCGGAATATTAGCAAGCTGCGCTACATGTTTAACTTGATGGGGTGAGATGGTTGTTTTTGCCACAGGAGTAGTTTAACAGAAATGTGTTGGATTTGCAGCATTGATATTATATGATATATTAAGTTAATGTCAAACTATAAGGAAAAATTCCAACCTAGACAATTTGCTAGCTGGTTGGAAAAATTGATTGTTCCTCTTTTCAACTTCGCAAGGCCTGAATTCTCTTCTCTACTGGGGGGTGGGTCATAAATAAGTTGGCAAACCAGCCAACTCCAGGATGAGTGTTTTTTAAAGGATTGGCAATATAAAGGTGAGCTGTAGCTTTGTTAGCAGCTTCCAAAGGTTCGCGATCTTGGGAGATTTTTTCTAAAGCACGTGCTAGGCCTTTAGGGTTTTTTGTTATGGCAGTAGCACTAGCATCAGCAAGATATTCACGTCGGCGCGAGATTGCTAACTTAATGAGTTGGGCAATTAAAGGCGACAGCAAAGCCAACAATACTCCAGCAGCAAACATCACTATCTGCAACTGTCCCCCTCTTTTACGACCATTACGGCGCGAGCGACTACGAAAGGTCATTCGCAGCATCCAGTCAGCTAATAATGAAACTAAACCAACCAAAACCGTGACTAAGGACATCAAGCGAATATCGTAGTTTTTAATGTGAGAAAGCTCATGAGCAATCACGCCTTCAATTTCAGCACGGTTTAAGCGGGACAGTAATCCAGTTGTGGCACAAATCACTGCATGCTTGGGATCTCTGCCAGTAGCAAAAGCGTTCATGGCCGTATCCTCAATGATATATAGCTTTGGTTTTGGCAACCGTTGACTTAAGGCAAGATTTTCTGCCACAGTGTAAAAATCAAAAAATTCTTGGCGAGTGGCTGGCTTAGCACCAGAGATGCCTAAAATGATCTTATCGCTCCAGTAATAACTAGCAAAAGACATTAAGCCAGAAACAATCAAAGCAATGCCAATAATATCTAAACCATAACCCAAGCCAGTAGCCATTACGTAAGTAGCACCAACAACAAACACCATAAACAAGGTTATGATTAGCCATGAGCGGCGTTTATTATTGGCAACCAATTGATAGTGAGTCATAGTTAAGTTAAATCTTAATCTTAACGTCTTTGGTCTCAGCTTCACTAACTTCTAGGTGATCTCCTCCCATTGGAGTGCTCAAACCTTTTTCGGGTTTAAAACCAAAGATGTCTGCCACGAATTTAGAAGGAACAGTTACTAGTTTCTCATTATAAGTTTGAGTTAAGTCAATCACGCTGCGACGGGCATAGCTAAGCTTATCAGCGGTATCTGTTAACTCATCCATAAACTTGGTAACGGTTTTATCTGCTTTAAGTTCAGGATTGCTTTCAACTGTAACTTGAATCTGTGGAATCGCAGTTTGTAGTTTGTCAATTGCTTTGTCAATATCACTAACCTTACCAGTTTTGGTAGCCTTAGCTACAGATTTTCTAGCTTGGGTTAGCATTTTAAAAACGTCTTTTTCGTGTTTAAGATAACCTTTAACACTAGATTCCAAATTAGGAATCAGGCTTGCTTGGCGTTTAAGCTGATTACCGATTTCTTGAATACTAGCTTTGATTTGAGTTTTTAGGCGTTGCAGGATGTTGTAAATTGAGACTACATAAAGTACTAAGCCAACTGCAACAATTCCAATAATCCACAATGGCATAAATTGCTCCTTTGTTTAATTTTATTTAGTTAATTCTTATTATAGCTTGATAACTTAGTCTTGCAATGGGGAGGATTTCTGCACTTGGTTTGTTAGTTAGCTCGCAGTAGATTAAATAACTAGACTTAGCAAAGTTGCTTTAAGCTGTAACAGTTACTCAGCTTTTAAGTTTGTTTAGATCCATGGTAGACAATAATTGCGACTTATCAAAAGTGAAAGTGATTGTTTGGGATGTAGAAGGAGTGCTTTATGATGCTCAAGCCAGAATTAAACAGTTACAAGCTTATATTGTTCAAGAGTTGCAAACCAAGCGACCTGATTTAGATCATCAGGCAGCCACTCGTCATTATCAAAAATTCCTTAATCAGCTAAACTCTAAAACCGCAGTTTTGGCAAAGATTTTACATCTTTCTTATTCTCAAGCAGCTAAATGTTTTGATCAATTAGAGTTTAACCAACAGGTGGTTTCTCCAAACCCCCAATTAGTAAATTTTTTAAAACAACTAAAAGCGCAGAGTTATCAACAATATTTGTTTACTAATTTGTTAAAGCATCAATTATTACAAGTGTTGCAGCTGCTTGGCTTTGAACTTTGGGAAATCCACTCAGTCTTTAAAGAGTTAATTACTTTAGAAAAACTCGTTCAACCCAAGCCGGCTTTATCTAACCTTAAACAGCTAATAAAACAAGCTAGAACCAGCAATAAGACTCTTGCTGCAGATAATTTTTTAATGGTTGGTGATAGAGTTAAAGCAGACTTAGCTCCAGCTAAAAAGCTAGGCATGCAAACTGCTTTGATCAGTAATGGAAACTTGGCTAGCCTGCAACAAGCGCTAGCTCATCGATTTGCAGATTTAGTGTTAACTAATCCCTTGCAGTTGAGCGGACTGTTTAGTTAAGAATGATTTTTGGTTTAGCTTTGATCATCTCTCTTGCGATGTAACAATTTACTGATAGTTAGGTTTGGTTACCTACTTAATAAGTATTTAGGAATGGATCTTGTGAGCCAGCCTGCCTTTGCCCACAGCAATCATCAAGCCCAGCTCAATGATTATCAGTTATCTACTAGCAAGATAACTGCTCTTTTCAAATTTTTAAAGCCAGCTCAATCAATTGCTACAATCACTGCTAATCCTCAAGCTAACTCAAATTTAAGTTTTAAGATTACTTTAAATAATCAACAGAGCTATGGCCTTAAAGTGGCGGTTTTTCCTCAGCGGCGGTTTAAGTTAGCAGCAGAAAAAAACATTTTACAACAAAAAACAGATTATCCAGCTTTGCAGTTGGCTGACTTAGTGAAGGCTAATCTGACTAGAAATAATATTTTAGGTTACCCCTTTCTAGTTTATCAGTGGATCAAGGGTCAGAGCTTATTAGCTGCTTTAACAAAGAATGATCAGCCGGACTGGTCTAGTTTAGGTAAAGATTTAGCTAAAAGTCTAGCAAGTTTACAGCAAGTTACTTTTAAACAAGTTGCTGATCCAGGAGCAAATCAGGCTTATGCTAGTTGGCAAGATTATTTAGTGGCCAAAGCTAAGCCAACTTTTAAGTATTTTCAGGTTTATGGCCATGAGTTGGCTGATTGGGTTGAAGATTATTTTCAAGACCAACTAAGCCAGCTAGTGGAACCAACCACTATTAGATTGGTGCACCGGGATTTTAAAGCGCAAAATTTAATTGTTGATCACCAATATCAATTAGCAGGGGTAATTGATTTTGAGCATCATGTTACTGGTGACCACTTGTTTGATTTAGCAGTGATTAATGAGTATTTTTTTCAGCAAGCCCCGGTTTTTAAAAAGGCTTTTTTAACTGAGTATCAGCGTTATTTTAATCTGCCAATAGCTTTAGCTACCCGTTTGAGATTTTACAGTTTTGTGTTATATGCTGGCTATTTACAACGAGCTTTTGAACTGCAGGAGGTAACTCGATTTTGGAGTTATGAGCAGGTTTTTACTAAGTTATTAGGCAGAAAGTTTCAAGTTAAAAATCCTCCAGATTGGGCTGGTAAAGCTAGCTAATTTTATCTATAATATGGCTTTTGAGATAGACCTGTTTAACAAAAAAATTTTATTCAGGGCCCGTGGCCCCGGCGTTCGCCGGGATATAGGAGATCGTTTTTAATAATGAGCTAGATTGGGCCTTATAAAAAGCTATTTAACATTATTTTATTCAGGGCCCGTGGTGTAGCGGTTATCCCGGTGTCCAC
>WJLO01000019.1 GCA_014728425.1 Minisyncoccota bacterium
ACCTTGCTGCAAGCAGGTATTAAGGATGTCTTAATTATTATTGCTCCAGATCATGCTGGCGATTTTTTAAAGTTATTAGGCAGTGGCAAAGAGTTTGATTGTGACTTTACCTATGAGATTCAAGATGAGCCTGGTGGCTTAGCAGAGGCTTTTTTGATTGGTAAAAGCTTTATTGGCCAAGACGATGTAACTATGATCTTGGGTGATAATCTTTTTGAAGATGATTTTACCCAGGCTATTACATCTTTTAAAAAAGGTGGTCGGGTGTTTGCTAAAAAAGTTGCTGATCCAGAGCGTTTTGGAGTGGTAGAGTTTGATCAACAGCAAAAAGTGCTTTCTATTGAAGAAAAGCCAGCTGAACCTAAATCTGATTATGCAGTTACTGGTTTATATATTTATGATAATAGTGTGGTGCAAAAGGCAACAAACTTAAAACCTTCTGCTAGAGGCGAGTTAGAAATCACTGATATTAATAATCTCTATCTTAAGGAAAAAACCTTGGACGTAGCCTTTGTTAAAGGAGCTTGGTTTGATACTGGCACTTTTGAGTCCATGTATCAGGCCAATGTTTTTGCTCGCCAACGAGCCTTAAATCAGGCTGGAAACTAGGAAAAAATTTTTTAACCGGTGAAAGTGATGACAACTAAGCACTTAGATTTTACTAGCTTTAAATGGTTAAGCTTGCCTGCAGTGATTGTTTTGGCAATTGGTTTTTTTACTATTACTAGTGCCTCAAGTTTGCAAGCACAGACCACTGCTGCTACTCAATCAGGCTCAATGACTGAGGTTAAACCAGTGGTTGATTTAAGCGCCCAACATCAGCTTTATCGTGACCAGGTGGAGAATTATCGACAAAAACACAAAGCCTATGTAATTGCTAAGGACCAATTTAAAGCTCATGAAACCTTGGCTTCAATAGAGGCAGCAGTAAATGCTACTAGAGAAGTGATGTTAGCTCGCCAACAAGTCTTGATTAGTTATTTAGAGCTTTTGCAGCTAGAACTGCAGCAAACTCATGGAATTGAGTTAACTCACAAACAAGCTGCTGAAACTAGTATTAGCGCGCTGATTGTAGAGTTAAAACTTTACCAGGATTTAGTTAAACAGAGTAATAATCGCCAGCAACTGCAAGAACGCACTAGTGAGTTTAGTGATTTAGCCGAGCAGCTAAAAGCTACTGGTTATTACACTTTATCATTACTAAAACTTGGCCAGTTGCAAAATGTTTATGATCAAACCATTGCTTTAAAAATTGATTTAGTTGAACAAGTTTTAGCTGATCAAACCGAGCTTGAGCCAGCTAAACAACGAGCAGTTGCTGAAACTGAGCAATTTCTTAGCACTGTTGACCAAGAGTTAAAAAATCAGTGGACTCAATTAGACAACAAGCAAATTAAGCAAATTAATAGTAATTTTTATCAACAACTTACCAAAAAGCTTAATCCAGTTTATGCTGATTTAGCAAAATCCTTAAGCTATTTAGAGGAGTTGCTTAACTTGTAATATTATGGCTAAAAAGAACATCAAAGCTAGTCCAGAGGTTGCCAGTGATCAAACTTTGTTTGCTAGTCAGGAGCCATTGTTGGAGGATCAAGTTGAGCTTGCTAAAGCAACATCACCACAACCGCTTGATGTGCAAGCACCTTGGTGGAAGCGTAAACTAACGCTAATCACAGCAGTGATTTTGTTGGTTTTAATAGCAGTGATTGGCTTGTTAATAGCAATGGCAAATCAACAACAGCAAAATAATACCCCACCAGCTTCAACCTCAATCACTTCAGATGACAACACTGCCAGTGATCCCTGGCAACAAAAAATCGATCAACTTGAAGCTCAGCTGAAAGCAGCTGATCCAGCACCAGCACAATTGCCTTTCCCTCCAGTTGATTTAAAAATTGGTTTATAAATCCCAATAATAATTTTACTGTTTGTACTGATGGCTCTAAAGCTGTTTTTTTACAGAGAGTTAGCTAATGGTTTTTAAGAAATTTTCTCAAACTCACCATCAAGATGAATGTAATAAAGATCTACCTGAACGTCAGGATATTCAGTCTTGATTTTTGCTTGAGCTTTATGTAGATCTTGCACATGGCGCTCATAAGTTCCTGCAGCGCCATAAGCACCGCAATCTTCATGATGCATTAAAACAATTTGTTTGGTTTGGTGCAGATCAATAGAGAGTTTGATTTGTTGGTAAACAGTTTCTAACTCTTTAGTAGCGCCAGCATAACCTACCAAATCAAAAGTTTTACCTTGTAGGTTTTTATCGGTCCAGTTACGAATGTATTCCTGGAAACGAAAATCCATGCAAACTACTACTAAAGCGTCACAAGTGTGAGCGGACATAAAATCTCCTTTCTCTAGAGAGTTAGCCGCCATTAAAAACAACAGCAGCTTAATTGGTTTTTAATGTTAATTTGATATGTATTTATTTTACTAAGTTAAGAAGGAAGTGCAAGAGGAAGAAGAGTTTAAGAATTTGTAGCAGTAGGGTCAAACAACCAAAGAAATTGAGCAGCGACTGAAAGTGAAGAAGATACTGAGCCCCAAATTTATTTTTTATGAAATAGAGCAAATATAAGACCTTATTGGTTAATCTTCATCTGTAGTGACCGCAGAGGGATTGTCTATCTTTTGCAAAGCTTGATCAACCTTATCCCTTAATGGCTTCCAATACTCTAAGGCCTTAGTGGGATCTGTTGGGTCGCCGCCAGCAATGGCCCATTTACCACTATTAGGCACTAAGTTGCCCTCCTCCCAGTTAATCTTGACAAAGGCGAGTTGTTTAGAAGCTTCAAGAGTCCAACGAGCTAATTCTCCCACAAGTGTGGGATTACCAAGTGTGTGGGATATTGCTGTAGAATACCTTTGTAAGAATTTAGCTAGTTCTAACTGTTCGACAAATTCTAAATTACCATTTTTTGGATCAAGTTGATATTCTCCCAAATTCCAAATAATTCGCACATCATCAAATTGAGGAGACTGCAATGTACTAAGTGCTTGAATCATTGGGTCGGAAAAGCTATCCCAACCATTTTGAAAGTTCAAACCCGATCCAAAAGTTTCGCCAAATATTTGACGAACTACTTGTTGGAGAATTATATTAAAGTTTTCTTCTCTAGCAAAAGTGCTCTGCCCTGCGCCTGAACCGGGCTCATGAGAGGTAGTATTCTGACGTGCTCTTAGAAAGAATAGAACTTCTTCTCCTGATAGGGGATATTTACCTGGGGGAAAGTTAACTCGTTGCCTTTTTAAAAACTCTACGATTTCTTGACCACTGGGGTCAGGGTAGCTCTTAAAGAACTGTTGTCGATCAGCAGGATTTGCTCTATCTAATAGACTTTTTTGTAAAGATTTTATCTTAGATACTCTATCCCAAAAACTTGCTTCATAAGCCTGATTATTCAGCACAGTTGAGCTAAAAGCTTCTTCTGGTTGAATCGTAACGGGCATTCCTTCTGGAAAAAGTCCATCGATGAGTGGTCCAGGGGCATCCAAATTAAAAGTAAGTATCGCATCAATAGGCAAACCAGTGGCGTTTTCTAGAATTTCTCTCATCAATTCTAAAGAGTAAAAATTGGGCTGACCGTCGGCATCAATTGGTTGCTCACGGTTAAAGTAGGTGGCAGTATTAATTGTATATCCTTCCAACTCGCTGACACGTAGATCCCTAGGAATCGTGATGAAAATCATACTGCCATCAAGCCCAATGCTCAAAATATGAATCTGGTCCATGAGGCCGTCATTTGCTGTTCTTAGTTGTAGATAGACCGGATCTATAACTCTTTTACGATGTTCAGCGGCGTCAAGTCCACCAACAACAATGTTAATTCTCTGATCATATAAATGTTTTCCAACTGCAGCTAGCCATTGTTCAGCTTTAGCAGGATCCTGTTCTTGCATGATTCTTAATCTCAGCTGCCTGGCTTCTTGAAATGCTGTCAATGGTTCTTGTAAGAGGAACTCGAAAAGATTTTCTGCTTCTTCTAGTTTTTGAAGTTGGCGATTAGCCTCTCTTAGTTGCTGTTGTTCTTCTGTGATTGGATTTTGTGCTGTTTCTATTTTATTAGTTTTTTCAGTTTTTGTAGTTGTTGGAGTTGCGCTATGATCGACTGTTGGTTGTTGATGACTGGGAGTTACTGGGCTTGTTGCTGAGACAACTGTTGAGTTTGCCATTGATTCTTTTATAGTTTTTTTTGCTGGAGATGTTCTCCAATCAGGTCGAGTGTCATGCAAGAGCGATCTGGTAGCTGGTAAATTTGTTTGTTTTGGTCTTTCTGGCTTAATACCAGGAAGTGGAGCTGTTGGCTGAGGTGTATCTGGTAAACCCGAATTTTTTATATCAATTAATCCGTTGTTTTCAAAAGCATCCATGGCTGGGATTTTTTTATGCGGCAGGGCAAAGCCTTTTACATATTGAGCTAACTCAATTGGATCAAGTCCCACAACTGCACAAGTTATTCCTGCCATCGTTATGGCAACTCCTGCAAGATTTCTAAAAGCTAAGACTAGCTTACGCCGCCTGGATGGTTCTTCTTTTGAAGACTGTCTAAATGAGGTTAGGCGCTGATATAATCTCTTGAGTCTAACTCTAAAACCATCTTGTCTCTCTGGAGTTTGATTTTCAGTCTTACTCCCTTGATCCTGTTGCATGAGGTTTTCAATCTCGTTTGTTACTCTCGAGTCTGCTTTTTTAAGCAGCTGCTGAGCTTTTTCTCTTAATTGCCTTTCTCGATTAGCTGCAATTTGCCATTGCTCTGGGGTTAAGCCATAAAATAACCTTTGG
>WJLO01000004.1 GCA_014728425.1 Minisyncoccota bacterium
CGATGAGCTTCGATCTTATCCATTGTTCCAAGCAGATTGTCTTTTTCATCAACAAGCGCAACCTGGTCAAGGTGGTTTGATTTAGTTTGAGTCATGATTTTTCCTGCTGCCCGCCGTTGGGACTAAAGGTTAATCCTGAAACGACTTGAGGGGCTGAAGTAAATAACTCCGGCAAAACTACAACGCCTAACCCTCCTGCTTCGCATTCAAGACAAATTTCACGAGGAGGGAACATTATGCGGCCGCAAGCATGACATGTGTTCCCCTCAAACCTAAGTCTTGGGCCTCGTTCCCTCCATCCTGCTGCAGGTCTACTTCCACTCATTTCTCCTCCTTTTTAGTAAGATACTTCCTTAGTCGCAAAACTAACCAAAATCATGCAGTTCGCCACTACTTGACAAATTTTCAATCAACCAATATAAAAAGAACAACTAAAAAACAAACTTGGTTTTAAAGCTGACTAATTTAAACACTAGAGCAACTAGATCAATCCTACTACCAACTACTAAAGATTAAATAAGCCTTTGGCCTCATGAAAAAAACCCTGCAACAACACCACTCAACTCTAACCAAGTTCCTCAAACAATATTTCCAACAACAACAAGCTCGTTTTCAAAACCAGATTTGGACTAAAGATGTCTTTAGCAGATTGTATCCTTACACCACCACAGGCAAAATGGTGCGCGGCAGCATGGTTTTAACTATTTGGCAATTCTTAGCTGAGCAAAACTCCGTTGTTGCTCAAGACCAAGTTATTAAACTAGCAGCTGGCATTGAGTTGTTTCATTCTGGCTTACTGATTCATGACGATATTATTGATCAAGATCAATTGCGTCGAGGTCAACCAGCCATGCATCAGCAATATAGTAATTGGACCAAGAAACACTCTCAAGCCAGACACTTCGGTCACAGTATGGCTCAGTGTGTGGGCGATATCTGTTTGATGCTAAGCTTTGACCTATTAGCAGAAGCCAAACTTGAGCCAGCAATTGAAAACCAGCTTTTAAAACTTTGGGCTAAAGAAATTACCTCTGTGGCCCTGGCCGAAATGCATGACGTAGAGCTAGCCATGCTCAAAACAAAGACTACTCAAGCTGAAATCTTAAAAATGTACTTATACAAAACCGGACGCTACACCTTTTCCTTACCATTTATGACTGGAGCGATCGCGGCCCAAGCTAAGCAAACTCTAATTGATAACTTAGCCAAACTAGGCGAATATCTAGGTATTATTTTCCAAATTAAAGATGATGAACTGGGACTGATGGCTAAGCAAACTAAACTAGGAAAACCCATAGGCAGCGACATCCGCGAAGGTAAAAAAACCATTTTTTATCATTATTTAATCAAGCAAGCTCAACCCAAAGATAAGGCAAAAATACAACAACTTTTTGGTAACTCTAAATTAACTCAACAAGATATTAAGTTTGTCCAACAGCAACTAAAAAAAACCGAAAGTTTTTCAGCTGTTAACCAGTTAGTTGATAGTTATACTGCAAAAGCAAAAAGACTGATTGCCCAACTAAAAATTTCTAAAAAGAACAAGCAATTTTTGGAAAAATTACTACAATATAATTTACAAAGAAAATATTAGTTTTTACAGCTTTGCTCTTATCTTCATCTCAGCCTCAATCACTTCCCGATCCTTACCATATTTTAAGCGTGAAAGTTGTCTGATCATCTCTGCCATTTTGGGATTCATTCGAGCTTTAATAACATCCATGTCCTTGTACAAAGACATACTAAATGGCGGCACTGGCTCATTATTAACAATAGTCTTGACATAAACATGATACTTTTCAATGTTGGTTAAATCAGTTTCATTAAAAGTAGGAGCAAACTCATGCTGCAAAAAGTTAGCATCAGTCACCCCCACCCTAAAGGAAATCATGGTGCCAACGTTACCAAAAACCGCATTTTTTACTTCTTCATCAATCTGACCAATAAACTGGTTAGCTACAATTAAGTTAAGGCGATACTTCCTGGCCTCAGATAAAATCACAGCAAAATCTTCGGTGGCATAGTTTTGAAACTCATCTACATATAAGAAAAAGTTTTTACGTTGTTCCATTGGCACATCTTGCCGACTCATAGCAGCAGTCAAGACCTTAGGTACTAAAATCAACCCCAAAAACTTAGCGTCTTCTTCGCCCAAAATTCCCTTTGATAAGTTGCAAAGCACGATTTTTTGCTCATCCATGGCTTTACGAAAACTAAAAGCACTTTTAGTTTGACCAATAATATTTCTCATAGTTTTGTTAGTAACAAACCGGCCAAACTTAGAAACAATATAATCCAAAACCTCTGATTTATGAAAATCACTGGTCTGGGCAATCTGATCAGTCCAGTAACGCTTGACCACTGGGTCTTTAATATAAGGCAACATTTCTTCAACAAACTTACTGTCTGTTAAACAACGCACCAGCTCAATAAAAGTCGAACCCTCTCGACTCATGATCGTTAACATGGCGTTTCTAATAGCATGCTCAAAACGGGGACCAATAATTCCAGTGCGGTGCGGATCATACAACTTATACATCAGGCCAATAATAGAGCTGACCACAAAATGCTGTTGCTCTTCAGTTTCGGCCTCCATCATGTTTAAACCCATGGGTCGCTCTAAATCAGAAGGATTAAAATAAATTACATCTTCGGCTCGCTCTGCTGGCATTAGTTGTAAAATGTCTTCCACAAACTCCCCATGAGGATCAATAGCGCAAACTCCATGACCAGCCTCAATATCTTGCAGGATCATCTCTTTTAAAAACTCTGATTTACCAGTACCAGTCTTTCCAATAATATACATGTGTCGCTGCCTATCTTTGAGTTGCATGTGAACCTGACGCTGTTCACCACGATACAACGAAGTGCCTAAATACAAGCCTGATTCAGGAATATGGTGAGGGGCTGGGGCATTTTTAGCTGTTAGCCAACGAATGTGATGAGTTTCTACAGTTTTATTAGGAAAATGAAAAACCGTAGCCATTTCCTCAGTATTTAAAATAGCAGTACCGCGATTAAGTAACGGCATGTAGCGATAAATAAAATCAATCATAAATAAATGCTTGATAAAAATGCGGTTTTTCTTAAAAGAGTTGTAAGGTGAAGTAAATTGAGAAAAAGCTCCAATCATGTTGCTAAGATGAGACTCAGCCATGGCTTGGGTAGTAGAAGACACCACCATGCGTACTGACAAGCGAAAACCAGGCTTGGAGGTCTTGGTTGAGATCGCTTCCATTTCTTTTGGGTCATGGCCATAAGTGGCTTTTTCTGGATCAGCCTCGCGTTTTTTTTCATTTTTAACAAAATCCTGGCCCTTTTTTTGCCATTTATCACCAGCTGGCTGAATCAATAACTGCAAAATAGCACCCTCGCCATCTGACATCTTAGACATAGCAGAAGTTAACAAAGATAATCCATCTGTAGGCAAATCTTTATAAGTCTTAATTGGCAGATAATTGGCATCATCTAAAGATAAAGAAGCAAAAGCTACCTTACCCTGCTCATTAAAAATATTAATCTCATCTACCTCTTTAATATCTGCCTGAGGATAAGCTCCATGAACCTGCTTTTCTACTAAATCGCGAATATTGCGCGGACAACTAATATATAAACCAATATCTTCTTTTAAAGCAATAATCTCAAAAGAAATCATTTCTTGCGGCTTTAAAAATGAACCCAACCCTGAGTGTTTTAAAGAATACAAACCAGCAAACATCTGTTCTGCTGCATCAATCTTGATTTCATTGTTTTTAGGCACCCTAACCAACAAAGTTACAAAGCTCAAGGCATATTGCTCTCGTTTACGATGCTTAAACCATTGAAACAACATATAGACAAAAGTGCCCATTACTATCCATAACAAGATCAGCAATGCTAAGGAAGCAATTATCACCATCAGTTGATTTAGTATCATGTTAAAATCTTGCATAATATTTTTTGCTAAGTCTCCACTTAGGGTTTTGTCAAACCAGTTAAGTGACCCAGTGGTAACTATTTTAGGTTTTATCTTAATCAGTATTGATTGCCAAGGCAATACAAGCTTGCTAGCTAGTTTTGGCCTCGCGGTAAACCACCTTACCTAAAAACATCTTCATAATCTTTCTACTCCATTCTACCAACCAGCGAATGCTAAATTGAGGGCCTTTTTTAGCACCTTTTTTCTCAGTCTCTGGCGTAATTGGTAATACAATCACTGGCTGGGCTGGGTGCTGGTGCTCGTGCAACACTGGTTTACTACCATCAGCAATCACGATTTCAGTAGGAGCTTGCTGGCTATGATCCTCTACTTCTTTAAGGTATTTATCTACTTCTGGAGGAATTTCAGGACTCGGTGGTTGTTCCACATAAGCCACACCTCGACCACCATCAACTACTTGATCTAAAGAGCCAGTAGCATCTACTGCCTCTTTGGCAGTTGCTAATGATCGAGCTTGAGGAGGATTGAGAGGGTCTGGAGCTTGGGTGACCGCTGTTGACACTGCTTGAGGCAACACTCCAGGATCGGTTGGCGTTTGAGATAGTTGAGCGCCAGTAGTCTGGTTGTTAGTTGTTGGTGCTGCAGCACTATTTACAGTTGGTGATGATGGGGCTGGTTGTGGAGTTGATGACTGCAACCCTGCCTGCCCAACCTGAGTAGCTTGACCAGGCTGATCAATAGTTTGATTTTCTACAGTAGTTAACACTTGATCTAAAATATTTAAAGCCTGACTAGGATTAACCACAGCAGCAGAGTTCTGTTGCTGCTGATTAGAATAACTACTACC
>WJLO01000020.1 GCA_014728425.1 Minisyncoccota bacterium
ACAAACACAGTTTTTATGGCATCATGCCCCAGTGATTAAGTTTCCACTTAACTTCTTATGGCTGCCTGGATTAATTTGGGCTTTGAAAAACCGCAAAACACGTTTGCTAGCTAGCATTAGTTTAAGTTTGATCTGGCTGCCAGTATTAGTAATTGCCAGTTTTAGAGCTGTAGATTATCGGTTTGTGATCTATACCATCCCGATTTTTATTTTAGGAACAGTGTTGTTATTGGCGCAGTTGATTAATTTTATTAAACCCAAACTCAGCAGCCAACAACTCAAGCTTATTAGTATCTTGATCAGCGCTGGAGTGATTGGTTATGCAGTTTTGGGCTTTTCTTGGAATAATTTTATTCACGTAATTGCTAAAAATTATGACTATGGTCAAACTCCATGCTATTACCTAGCAGTTAAACGAGCTAATGAGCATTTTAATACTTTAGAAACCGAACGAATCAAAGCAGCTATGTTAAGAGATCAGCCTCTAGAAAATGTTGTTAACAGCCGACCATTTTTAATCACAGTTATTCCCCCTTACTTATTTGATCTCTATCCAGAAAACAGCTACCAGCTTTTACCACTTTCTCGTGGTCAGTTTATGTTTAATCAAGCAAAACAAGTTTGGGGCGATTATGACTACACCAACTTGATTCAACTTTACTACCAGCTTGATAAGCAAGGTTATGATTTATTTGTCAATGACTATGGCTTGGGTGAAATTATTCCTGAGCAACAACAAGATTTTAACAATATTAAAGAAAACTTTTACTTGCAGGTAGAAAATCTTGCTTGTCAAGATCAAATCAAACTTTATCAACTCAAAACCACTAAACCCAATTGGCGGCGACCTGCTCAAGCTATTAATCAAGACCAAGTTGAGTTTGACAAAACTCCTGACGATTACTCTGTAGTGATCCTTGGCCATCGCTATGATAAGCTAGCTTCTAAGCCAAAAAAATATTATCCAGTGCATTTTTTAACCAAATTAAATCAACTAGACTCTCAACCAGAGCAGCTAGTAATTTTGGGTGATGTCTTACACAAATTTGAAAAAGCTTTTTATCAATACTTTTTACAAAAATATGCTAATTTACAACCGTTTCCTGTTTTTAATGCAGCGCACCATCGCTATCAAGGCAATCATTTCAATCCTTATTATCAAGGCTGGCAGCTAGGCAATAGTTACTTTTTGATTTTAGACACTAGTGAAACTGCTGAGTTTGATTATGCTCAACGACAGTTTGTTTATAACCAGTTGTTAATGATTGCTAAAGAACCAACAATTAAAAATCTTTTTATCTTGACCTATCGCTCTAATTGGCTAGCAGACCAAACTATTTTTTCAGAAAAACCCAATCTTGTCGATTGGACAGAGTTTATTGAAAATGATCAGCTTTTTGCTAAACACATCATGCCAGAATTAAAAAAACTCACTCAAATCAATATTTATTTAATTTCTGGAGATCTAGCTTTAACATATCCAAAACCTTGGTTTTATTATCACGACCCAGCTAGCAAGCTAACTTTTATCAACAGCAATACTACTAGTACAACTGATTTGCTCCAATATCTGATAGTAGATATCAAAACCAATGGAGAAGTAGAAATCTCTCTAAAACCTTAAATACTAAGAGCAATCAGCTAAGTTGCTTAAGTTTTAAAAAACACTCCACTTTAAGAATTGTTTTTAAACCATGCTAAAGTCTTTTTTACTCCCTGCTCAAAGCTGATTTGTGGCTGCCAGTTTAACAGTTGCCGCGCTTTAGTAATATCTGGCTGGCGTCTACTAGGATCATCTGCTGGTAAATCTTGATAAACCAACTGGTCATTAATTAACAAACCCTGTTGTTGACAAACTTTTTTAATTATTGAAGCAGTCTCTAAAATAGTATATTCATCTGGATTGCCTAAGTTAATGGTTTGGCCAGCTAAACCCTGAGTTTGGGCTACTGCCAAAATGCCTGACACCAGATCATCAATATAACAATAAGATCGAGTTTGTTGACCATCGCCATAAATCGTCAAGGGTTGTTTAGCTAAAGCTTGTTTGACAAAGTTAGAAATTACTCGACCATCGTCAGGATCGAGTCTGGGGCCATAAGTATTAAAAATGCGCACAATTCTAACATCTAGTTCAAAATCGCGAGCGTGAACCCCACAAATAGTCTCTCCTAAACGCTTAGCCTCATCATAACAAGACCGTAATCCATTAGGGTTAACATTGCCCCAATAATCTTCTGATTGAGGATGTTTTTCTGGATCTCCATAAACCTCAGAAGTGCTAGTAAAAACAAACCGACCCTGAGGGTTAGTGGCTAATAAATATTGTAATAATTGATGAGTGCCAATTGAATTAACTAAGTAAGTTGCTACTGGATGCTCTTGGTAACGAGGTGGACTAGCTGGTGAAGCCAAATGCAATATTAAATCAAAGCTTATTTCTTGACCTAGATAATGATAAGGAGTATTGCTAACATCAGCCTGAATAAACTCAAAATTAGCCCGATCTTGCAATTGGCTTAAGTTGTTTTTGTTGCCAGTTAATAAGTTATCAACACCAATAACTTGAGCGCCGGTTTTTACTAATTGATCTGCCAAATGAGAGCCAATAAAACCAGCTACACCAGTAAGTAAGATTTTTTTCATGCTTATTGTTGAGTTTTGTTGATTTGTTTATTGATGGTAAGCTTTATTTTAACCTTGGTAACAAAATTAACCAAGAGGCTATTTAAAAAATCAAATTTTAATAGCCTTGACTGCGAATTCCTACTCAAAAAATCTTTGCAAATCATGGATAATGGTTTTATTAGTTTATGACAAAGTTAAGCAAAAACCATTGGCTAATATTAGTAATTTTAATTTTAGCTTTACTAATGAGACTGCCTCATTTAACTGGTTCTTTTTGGTTGGATGAAGCTGCTCAAGCTTTAGAAAGTGCTCGACCACTAGCGCATCAACTCGACATTCAACAAGACTTTCAGCCACCATTAATTCATTTATTAGTGCATTTCGCTCTTTATATTAGTCGCTCAGAGTGGTGGTTAAGAACTGTGGCTGCTTTGATTCCTAGTTTAATTACAATTTGGGCTAGCTATCAAGTTGTCAAACAGCTTTTTAATCATTTAACTGGCC
>WJLO01000001.1 GCA_014728425.1 Minisyncoccota bacterium
AAACAAACCCAGTTCTTTACCAATCCGGCGATGATTTCTTTGCTCAGCTTGCTCAAGTTGCCACAAATAATCTTTTAAAGCTTTTTTGCTAGCAAAAGCAGTGCCATAAACGCGGGTTAGCATCTGATTATTTTCATCACCGCGCCAGTAAGCTCCAGCAATGCTTAAGAGTTTAAAAGCCTTGATTTTACCAGTCGAGCTCACGTGCGGACCAGAACAAAGATCAACAAAGTAGTTTTTAGAGTCTTTAGCTTGAGGGTTGCCAGTATGATAAATCACGACTTTGTCTTCCTCAAGTTCATCGAGCCATTCTTGTTTATAAGGATTGTTTTTAAATAATTTTCTGGCTTGATCTTTACTGATTTCTTCTCTGCTTACGGGTAAATCTAGCTTAATCAACCGCTGCATTTCTTTTTCGATCTTGGGAAAATCATTTTCGGCGAGTTTAAACTGGGCCGGACTGTCAAAATCAAAATAAAAACCATCCTCTGTAGCTGGTCCCATGGCCATGATCACTTGATCTTGACCATAAAGATTATGCATTGCTTGAGTTAAAACATGTTCGGTCGTATGACGAAGTGCTGTTAGTTTTTCCTGGTCGGCCTGCTGACTATGATCTGATTGTTGTGCTGCTGAAGCTGAATTTTTCATAATTACCTTTCTTAGGTTAGTTTAATTATACCGGGTTTTACCAAGCTTTTAAGAGTTTTTTTGGTTTTTCTAAACCAAAAATCAGTAAAGGAATCAATCCCACCAAGATTACTGCTAATGAGAGTGAGCGATCTACTAATAAACCAATAAATGGGTTTAAAAATACTAAAACAAATCGACGAAACATTTGCACAGAAGACAAAACCGTCGCCCTTTGTCGGGAACTAATATGTTCTTGCATTTGTGCCGTCATGTAGGTTAATCTTGTTAAACCAAAACCACCAGCTAAGATCACAAATAGACCCACAGTAAGATAATTAGGCCACAAGCCAGCTAAAGTAAAAAAGAACTCTGCCATTAAAAACACATAAAAATTAGGAATACTGCCATAAATCAAGGCAGCCACAGCTACTACCAAGGCTCCCAAAGCAATTGAATGTTTTCTACCTAAATAATCTGCTACTGCCCCAGTGGGGATCTCTAAAACAAATAACCAGAAGGAGAACCATGATTGAGTCAAAGAAATCTGCCAAAAAGCCAGTCCCCCCCAATCCATGAAAAACGGCACTGTGACAGCGGCAAAAAAACTTAAATTTTTTAAAAAGACAAACAGATAGTACCGATAAATCTTGTCGGTAAGGACCTGATGACTGGTAAATAAATTAATTTTGTTTTTCATATTAAAAAACCCCGGTGTTACCGGGGCGATTGCATTTACCAACACAAACCAACCCCGTTCAGGAGCTAGTAGTAGTGCTGACAATACAGTTAAATTTTTGCATCAGCAGCTATGATAGCATAAAAAAGAACTTTTCCCAAATTCAGCTAATAATTTTGTTAGGAGCAAGAACTCTGTTCATTGCGGTCTTTACAAGCACTAATGCAAGTTTTTAACAAATGCTTAATTTTGTTAGTTTGATTTTCTGAAAACAGTGCCTGTTTATCTTGTTTATCTACAGAAACTCCCAGATCCATCAACCCTTTAAGTAAAACTCGAACATCACTCAGCATGCCAACCTCTTTTAAATCAACCATTTCTTCAGGAAAATATCTATCTAATGCTAACAATAATTCAGCTTGATCTAAGGAAAGACCCAGGTCCTCCCAAGTCAGCTTTTTATCTTCCTGCATGCCCACCTCCTAATTTACTTCTTTTTTTAATTTCTTTACAATGCCCATGATGCCGTCATTGAAACTTACCAAGGTTGTTGCTGCTGTTATTTTATTATGCTTTATGGCTAATGCCAAACTAGTGCAGCTAGCGCCTACCCCAGTTTTGGCTCAACAACCAACTGTTATAGCAGACCAACCCCAAGCTCCGCAAGAAAAAAGCTTAGAGGCAGAGGTTGTGAAGATCGTCAATCTAGGCGAGCTTACTCTAGAAGATGGACAAAAACTCATCAGTCAAGAGCTAGAACTAAAAGTCACCACTGGTTCACTTCAGGGCCAAATCATTACTGTTAAAACTGGTGGAAATGCAGCTATTAGTAATCTTCATCAACCTCAATATCAGGTAGGAGACAAAGTGCGAGTCAGTTACTTTGCCTCTGCTCACCAGGATAATCAGCCAGCAAACTTTATCATCACTGGTTATCTTAAGCGTGGACCATTGTTAATCTTGTTGCTGATTTTTGTAGCTAGTGTTTTACTGATCGGTCGCAAATGGGGATTAATGTCTTTAATTGGCATGGCAGTGTCTTTTTTAATCATTTTTAAATTTGTGTTGCCGCAAATCATTGCTGGACATAACCCTATCTTGATTGCTTTGATTGCTTCTTTGGCAATTATTCCTCTAACATTTTATCTTTCTCATGGCTGGAAAGCCAAAACACATGTAGCAGTGATTGCTAGCCTGATCGCTTTGGTTATTACTGGGCTGTTAGCGCAGATTTTTGTTCAAGCCACTCATTTAACTGGCTTGGCTAGTGAAGAAGCTGGTTTTTTACAAGTTGCTCATGGCGGAAATCTTGATTTACGAGGCTTGTTATTGGCTGGCATTATTTTAGGTACCCTAGGCATCTTGGACGACATCACCATTGGCCAAGCTTCAACAGTAAGCGAGTTAAAAAAACTCAATCCTAAACTAACTTGGCAAGAACTTTACCACCGGGCCATGAAGGTTGGTCAAGACCATATCTCTTCTATGGTAAACACTTTAGTGTTGGTCTATGCTGGTGCTGCCCTACCCTTGTTACTGCTGTTTTTAGATAGCTCTAAAAGTTTTATCGAGGTTCTAGATTACGAACTCATTACTGAAGAGGTTATCCGCACCTTAGTAGGTAGTATTGGCTTGGTTTTGGTGGCGCCTTTGGCTACTGTACTAGCAGCTATATGGCTAGAAATGAAAAATTAATCCCAGTTTAATTAATTACTAGATACAAAAACCAATAACGATCTTTAGCAATCCTCTAAAAAAACAGTTGCTATCCAGCTCCACCACCACCTCCACC
>WJLO01000021.1 GCA_014728425.1 Minisyncoccota bacterium
CCAATGACAATTATTTTCAAGGAACACCGGGGAAGTTACTACAAAACCAAGCAACCCATGGATGAGATTTATGAGGGCTTGCTTGAAATGGGAGTGAAAACAACCAAAGGTGTAGGTATCTATTATGATGATCCAGCCCAAACTCCAGTTGATCAGTTGCGAAGTGATGTAGGAAGTATTTTGCCAGAAGAGTATTCAAACAAGCTGCCTAAGATTAAAGACAAGTTTGAAGTTAAACAGTATGGCCGTCATCAAGCAGTAGTTGTTGAGTTTCCAGCTAGAACGATGTTGAGCTATATGATTGCCCCAATGAGAGTCTATCCAGTTATTAATGAAGTGTTCCAAGAGAATGGATATGATGATTTCAAGATGGGTATTGAGATTTACGATGTACCTAATAAGCAGATCACTTACATCGCGCCAATTGAAGACCCCCAAATGACCAAAAACGAGCAGCAAGAGGATACTAACTATGGCTACACGGACTTAAGCCCAGCAGAGGCAAAAACACTCATTGAGCAAAATTCTGACTTGATTGTAATTGATGTTTCACCTAATTATGATGAAGGTCATTTACCTGGTGCGGTTAATTACTATTTAGGTGATGGCTCTTTAGAGGAGGCCATTCCTACATTAGATAAAGAGAAGACTTATCTAGTCTATTGTCATGTAGAATCTGTGTCGATGCAAGGAGCTCAGATGCTTATTGATGCTGGATTTGAAAGCGTCTACCGTCTTGATGGCGATTATTCAGCGTGGGTTGAGGCTGGATATGAAGTAGAGAGGTAATTTAATTGAAGATGGGAGGCCCGAACTAATGCTGAATCTTATGAACTGCTCTTTGCTAAAGCTAACAGTAATGATTTATATAGAGTCAAACTTAAATAGTTGTTTCTAGTAAAGAGGCTTTTATTTTCCAAAGCTAGATAAGAAGTAGAGGAATAGATTAGTAGCAGCTTTTATTTTTTCTTGCTATACTGCTTTTATCGTATGTTAACTGCCATTATTGCTGCTGCTAGTGCTGTTTTTACTGTTTCTGGTTATGTCAATAATGCGTCCGGAATTGCTAATATCCAGTACGACCAACAAGTGGTACAAGAGTCTTTAAAAGTCATGGCAGAAAACCAGCAGCAGTTGCTTGAGAAAGCTAAGCAGGAAACAGATCCGGCCAAACGTCAACAAAAGTTGTTAGTCGCTCAAAAATTAGGTCAAACTCATCAAGACTTATCTCAATTACAATCAGAATTAGTGGTTAAAGCCACCCGTAAAGAAGCGGCCGGGATTGTTAAAAACTTGTTGAGCACCGGAGGTGGAGCAGCTGTTAAAGTCTCGAAGCTAGCCAAAGAAGCGGTTGGACTCTATGATGCTGGTTTGGATACAGCTGTTAACTTAAAAGCTACTTTAAGTGAGTCCAAAATTGATGATACTACTGTCTGGAGTGATATTGCTCGTTCTAGCGAAGGGATTGATGTTGCAATTGAAAAAGTTAAGGCCAGGCAACAACTTAAGGAAACTCAAGACTTAAATGATGAGTTATCAGCTTGGGTTAAGGACTTGCAAGCTCAAGAAAAAGCGGGCCAGATTGATAGTGATCAGTTTGAACAAGAATTAGGCCATAAAATAGAGCAAGAGCCGGAGTTGCGGCACAACGTTCTTGACGCATTAAATACTAGTTTAGATGGTGAGCGCGAAGAGGAGAAGGAAGAGTTAGCACCACAAACATATACCAGAGGGCAAAATAAGCGAGGCAGCATCGTTGGTTATTGGTTGGGTTCCAACCCTTCTGATGAATGGACAATGCAGTTTAAAGAAGATGGTGCGATTCGCTATCAATCGGGGGGAACAACTAAATACTTTATGGGTGATGATGGAGTTGGCTACTGGATTGATGAGAGCACTGGCCAGATGCTGTGTCTCTATTACTATAATGATACAGAGGAAATCTTAAAATACTCTGGCGGCGAACTTCCGGAACTAGTTAGGCAGTCGATTTATGCGACTGATAATTGGGAAAAGGAGTGTCAAACCAAAGAGGCTGAAAACACTATGGCATTTCCCCGCACAAGGGTGCAGCCATGATCTTTTTTAAAAACAAACCAGTTTTCAAGCTTCTACTTACTTTTTTAATTTTAGTTGCAGTAGCTGCTTTGTTTTTTTTCATTCCCGAGAGTTTAAAACAAAAACTTGGATTTGGTATAAAAATCAATCCAGCTTACTCTGATCATCAGCAAAAAGTGATAGCTAATTTTGGAGAACCAGATGCTTTTAAATTATTGATGAACCTTGATGGTCCGCGCCGAGAAACCTGGTTTTATTATCAACTGGGTGAAGCATTTGTTTTTGAGGACGGCCACTTTTTGGCTAGATCTCATCAAGATTTTGATATCAAAGATAGTTCAGACTTGATAATAGTTAAATACGAACCAGCAGATTTCTATGAAATGCAGGCGATACCGCAGTTAGTCGACTTAGTTGGAGCCGAACCTAATTATTCTGGGGAGATTAACTCTAAGTTGCTAGAGAATGCTCAGTTTTATAGCTTTGTTGACGCTTTAGATGTGGGTGTGGTTGATGATCAGGTAGTCTTTGTCCGGACTAAAGCATTTGTTCTTAATGAAGAGGCGAAGAATAATTCAGCCAGCCAAAATACTACTCAAACTATTAGTCCGACTTTGGAACCTGAGGGTAGCGTGGCTCGGGTTGATTCAGTTATTGTCACTCCAGACGATATGTTCTCAATTGATGCTGGAGTTTTAGCTAATGATATGACAGTGGCTATAGAAGAAC